>CAMOHY010000044.1 GCA_946615495.1 uncultured Clostridia bacterium | reverse complement strand
GCTTTAAGCGCATCCAGTTTACTCCCGACGTGACGCCCTCCGACGTGACGGGCTTTACCATGGTCAATTTGCAAACGGGGGAAATGGAATTTAAGCCCGGCGCGGTGATGAGCCAAATCGTGCTGGCGGACGAAATCAACCGTACCTCGCCCAAGACCCAGTCCTCCCTGCTGGAGGTGATGGAGGAGGGCCAGGTGACGGTGGACGGCGTGACCCACACCCTGCCCCGGCCTTTCATGGTGCTGGCCACCCAAAACCCGGTGGATTTCGTGGGCACCTATCCGCTGCCGGAAGCGCAGATGGACCGGTTTTTCCTGAAAATCTCCGTGGGCTATCCCTCCGTGGAGGAGGAAATGGACATGCTGGAGCGGCATTCCGGCCAAGTGACCCCGCTGCAGACCCTGACGCCGGTGTGCGGCGCGGAGGAGATTATCGCCATGCAGGAGCAGCTGGGCACGGTGTATGCCAGCCGGGAGGCCCGCAATTACGTGGCCACCATCGTATCCATGACCCGGTCCCACCCCGCCCTGCAGTTGGGCGCTTCTCCCCGCGGGTCCATTGCCCTGCTGCGGGCGGCCCAGGCCTGCGCCCTGCTGTCCGGCCGGGATTATGTGCTGCCGGATGATATCCGCCATATGGCGCTGCCGGTGCTTTCCCACCGGCTGATTCTCACCCCCGAAGCCCGCATGAAGGGCGTTTCCGCCCAGCAGGTGCTTTCTCAATTGATCGAAACGGTGCCTGTGCCCACGGGGCGGTCATGACCCGGCGGGGCCTGGCGGCGGTGGCCGCTTTGGTGACGAGCGCGGTGTGCGCCCTTTCCCTGGGCAACGCGCTGTATCTGTATATTGCCATATTGATGGCGCTGGTGCTGCTTTACGGTTTCATCAGCTGTTTTTGGGCGCGGCGGACGGCGTTTTGCCGCCAAAGCCTCAGCGCGCCTTCCGTGGCGCGGGGTGAAAACGCCCATTTGTTTTTGCAGGCGGGCCATCGCTGCCCCCTGCCCATTGCGCCGCCCCGGGGCGAGTTTTTGTTTGAAGGCCAGGGGGGCGACTGCGTGTTCCCGCCCGCGCCTTTCCGCACCCAGGAAAAGCGGCTGCCCTTGAACGCCCGCCACGTGGGCCAATACCCGGCGGGGCTGCGGGCCTTGAAAATTCAGGATATTTTCGGCTTATTCCAAATGAAGCTGCGGCTGGAAAACACCTCCGGGGCGCTGACTGTGCTGCCCCGGCCCTTTGATATTGAAAAGCCGCGCTTCACCCTGGGCGACGAAGGCAACGCCGCCTTATCCCGCACCCAGGAGGATTACAACGCGCCGGAGGACGTGCGCGCCTACCGGCCCGGCGACGCCATGAAGCGCATCCATTGGAAGCTGTCCTCCCGGAAGCGGGAGCTTTTGGTGCGCCGGTTCGAGACTCCCGCGCCGCCGGATACCCTGATTCTTTTGGACTGCGACGCGCCGCTGGGCGGCGAAAACGTAAACGAGGGCAAGGAGTGCCTGCGGGACGCCCTGTGCGAAACGGCGGTGGCTGTGGCCCGCTTGCAAATGGAGGATGGCAGCCCGGTGCGCCTGCCCATGTACGGCGCCAGGGCCAATGAGTTCGCCTCCGATAATATTGCCCATTTGCCCCTTTTGCAGGATATGCTGGCCTGCCAGCCCTTTGGCAGCGGCGAGGATTTTGCCAGGGTGCTGAATCTGGAGCTGCGCCGCATGCGGCGCACCGGCGCCACGGTTATCATCACCACCCGGCTGGACGCCCAAATCGTGGAGGGCGTCACCCGCATTCGCCGCATGGGCCCCAGCGCCCGGCTGTATCTGGTAACTTATACCCCGGACCTGCCGGAACTTTTGCCCTACGTGACCCGTTTGCAGCATCATTTGGTGGAGGTATGCTATGTCACGCCCGCGTGAAAAAAATTGGAAAGCGGCCGTGATGGATTATATAACGGCCTATCTGCTCAGCCTGGGCATGAGCCTGCCGCTGCTGCGGTCCCTGCTGCCCCAGCAGGCGCTGTGGCCCGCGGCGCTGCTGTGCGCTGTGTTTGCGCTGGGCTTTCATGCTTTGTTTTCCGTCCAAATCAAAAGAAAATGGATTTTGCCCGTGGCCGCGCTTTCGGCCCTGGGCCTGTGGGCGGCGCTGGGCGGCGGCCCTCTGTTTACCGCGGTGCAGCTGGGCAAGGCGGGCTTTTTGTCCTTCCGGGGCGTGCCGGACGCCGCGGCGCCCTACGCCGATACGGCCCGCTGGGCGGTGTGCCTGCTGTTTTCCCTGCTGGGCGCTGCCTTAAGCTGGGACCACACCCTGCCCCTGACCACCTTTACCGTCGTTACCATCATCACGCTGGCCTTCCTCTTTTCCGCCCAGGAGGGCGTGCTTTTGTGCGCCCTGCCCGCCGCGGCCGGCATATTGCTCATGATGGCGGGCAGCCAGGGGCGGCGTTTTTCCGTGCTGCCGGTGGCGGTGCTGCTTTCCGTGCTGGCTTTTTTGCTCATGCCCGGAAGGCCCGAAAGCATTACGCCCCTCAAGGCCGCGGCGGATGGCCTGCGCCAATTTGTGGAGGATTATCTCCTCTTTAACGAATACCGCTCCTCCTTTTCCCTGGAGGCGGAGGGCTACCAGCCCTTGGACGACCGCCTGGGCGGCCCCGCCAACCCCACGGACCAGACCGTGATGGAGGTGACGGCGGACTCTACCGTGCTGCTGCGCGCCAAAACCTACGATGATTATACGGGCCTCAACTGGTACGATACCCTGTCCGCCCGGCGGTATCTGGCGGTGTCGCCCCGGTTTGCCGCTTTGAAGGAAGATCTGTTCGACCTGAACCGGCCGTTGTCCGGCGACGGCGGCATGGAGCCTGTGACCATGCGGGTGCACATGCACAGCGCCGCGCCAACCACTCTGTATGCTCCTGGCCGCACCCGTTCCCTGCAAATGGAGGGGGAGCGGATGGTGCTGTATTACAACCTGGCCGGGGAATGGTTTTTGACCCGCGATTTGCGCCCCGGCGACGAGTACACCCTCACCTACATGCCCTACGCTCCCGGCGCCAAGGCCACGGAGGCGGCGGTGAACGCTTCCGCAGGCATGCAGGACGCCCACTATGCCGAGGTGGCGGAAACCTACCTGACCGTTCCCCGCCATATCCAGCAGGAAATTTACGATATCGCCGCGCGGGCCACGGCGGGCTGCCAAACGCCCTATGAAAAGGCCCTGGGCATTCAGAATTATTTGAAGGAAAACTACCGCTACACCCTGCATACCCAAACGCCCCCGGAGGGGGTGGATTTTGTGGCCTGGTTTCTGATCGGGGAAAAGGAGGGCTACTGCACCTATTTTGCCACCGCCATGACCATGCTGTGCCGCATCGCTGGCCTGCCCGCCCGGTATGTGACGGGCTATTTGGCCATTCCCAATGAAGACGGCTTGGCGGTGGTGACGGGCAAGGACGCCCACGCCTGGACGGAAGTGTACTTAAACGGCTTTGGCTGGCTGGATTTTGACGCTACTCCCCGCAGCGACAATGAACGGGGCGGCGGCGCGGACCAAGATGAACAGCAAGGGCCGGACGGCGAGCCCACCCCGTCTCCGTCTCCGTCCCCATCTCCGTCTCCGTCGCCCTCGCCTTCTCCCTCCCCGTCTCCGGACAACGCGCCTCAGCAGCCGGAGGAGACGCCCTCTCCGGAGCCCAACCAGCCCCAGGATGACCAGACGCCCACCCCGCCGCCGGCTGATCTGCCCACGCCCACGCCGGAGCCCGAAGCGCCTCCCGCGCCGGAGGGCGGGCCGCCCTTCCCCTGGTGGATCGTGCTGCTTTCGCTGGCCCTGATTGCCCTGCTCGTTTGGCGCTATCTGGCCACGGAGCCCCTGCGCCGGGCCGCCCGCCACCCGCAGGAGGCGGCGCGGGTGCTGTTTTCCGCCATTTGCGCGCTGCTCTCCCTTCGAGGCCTGGGCAGGCGGCCGGAGGAAACGCTGCATGACTTTGCCTACCGCACGGAAAGCGCCCTGCGGCAGGCTGGGCTGCCATCGCTTGCGCCCCTGACCGACGCCGTTGCCGGGCAGATTTACGGCAACCACACCGCCGATGCGCAGCCCTTCCGGGATGCGTACCTGACGCTGCGCCGCGCCGCCCCCCGCTGGGCGCGCTGGCTGTTGACCCTGAAGCGGATGCTGCCCGGAAAGAGAGAAAAGACACTGCAATTTTGAAGCGATCCATCCATTCCTTGAAAAATGGCCTATTCAGCGTCAAAGAATGCTGAATAGGCCATTTTTTTGGCGATAAAAGGGCTGCGCCCCTTTCATACTTTCCTGGGGTTTGCCGACACTCTGAAGCCTTATAAGGTTGATGCTTTTTTTCATAATTTTTTCAGTAGCTTTTTTTGCCACGAACTGCTATAATGAAATTGATCTTTTCAGGCTCCCGAACGGGGGAAACGGTTTACAAAGGATAAAGAGGCGAGGTGTCGGCTGTGAGAGCAGGAAGAAAAACGGGAAAAATCGTTCTGGCCCTCTTTTTGGCGGCCCTGCTGGGCTTTTGCGCCTGCGCGCTGGGAGAAGAAACGGAAGAGGTATATATTGAAAACGCGTGGAACTATGTGGACGGCGCTATGGATGTGAGCGGGGGCATTCCCCTGAATGCCGGCGGCACCCTGGAAAAAATCAGGGCGGCGGGCAAGGTCAGGGTGGCGATAGATCCCTATTTCCCGCCCCAGGAGTTCATTGACCCCGCGCTGGCCGGGCAGGCCCGGTTTGTTGGCGCGGACATTGAGCTGGCCAAGCGCGTGGCCGCGCGCATGGGCGTGGAGCTGGAAATCGTGGCCATGGAATTCACGCAGGTGCTCCCCGCTGTGGCCGAGGGCGAATGCGATTTGGCCATTTCCGCCCTGTCCTATACCCCCGGCCGGGCGGAAAAGGTTACGTTTTCCAAGGGCTATTATTATTCCGAAGCCCCCGGCTGCGGCGTAATGATCCGGGTGGACGACAGGGACGAGATTCAATCCGTGGATGATTTGAAAAACAAGACGCTGGTAGCCATGTCCGGTACCCTCCAGGAAGCCATGATGGCGGAAAACGTGCTGTACTATAAAGAATTCCAGCGCGTTTCTTCCACCCTGGATGTGTACGGCGCCGTGCAGGAGGGCCTTGCCGACGCGGCGGCGGTGGACGTGGAAACGGCCCAGGCTTATATTCTTGCTCATCCCCGCTGCGGCCTGATGCTGGTGGACGGCATCCGGTTTGAACTGGAGGATCAGTTTACAGGGGACCGCATTGCCGGGCCGAAGGGGGATTTGGCGCTGATGTATTTCGTCAACGGCGTCATCAACGAAGTGGCGGAAGCGGGCCAGTACCAGCAATGGTACAAAGAAGCGGAAGCCTACGCCGCGCGCCTGGAGGAAGAGAACCCGTAATTCCTGCGGAACATTCCAAAGCGGGAGGGAAACAGGAACATGAAGAAATGGAAAATCTATCAATTTGCCCTATTCGTGGCCTTGTGCATTCTGCTGAATGTGGGCGGCCGCTTATTGTCTGCTCATTTCAGGCTGCCGCTGTGGCTGGATTCCTTCGGCACGGTGCTGTGCGCTTACGCGGCGGGGCCGGTGTGCGGCGCCATCGCGGGGCTGACGGGCAATTTGATCTACGGCATGGTCAATCACGTTTCTTATTATTACGGGCTCACCAGCATTGCGCTGGGCGTTATCGTGGGCCTGGCGGCTAAAAAACGCAAGCTCAATTCGCTCTTTGGCACCTTGACGGTCAGCGCCCTGGCGGCAGGGGCGGCCATTATTATTTCTTGCCCGCTGAACATGCTTTTTTACGGCGGAAAAACGGGCAACCTGTGGGGCGACGGCGTAATCGGCTATTTGCGGGAAATGGCCGTGCCGGAAATCCTGTGCGTTATCATGGGCCAATTTTATGTGGATTTCCTGGATAAGCTGCTCACGCTGATGCTGTTTTATCTGGCCCTGCGCCTGCTGCGCCGCCTGAGTGGCCGGAAAACCCCGGAAGACAGCGGAGAATTCAAGGATCAGGCCGTCAAGGCCGCGGCGGTGGCGCTGCTTTTGTCCCTGTGCCTGAGCGGCAGCTCCGCCCGCGCGGAGGAGGGCGGGAACGCCACCGATTATAACGACTATGTGCAGACTATATACAGCAGCAAAAACGGCCTGCCCTGCGGCGAAGCCAACGACATCGCCCAGACCAACGACGGCATTCTCTGGATTGGCACCTACGCGGGGCTGTACCGTTACAACGGCCGGGAATTCCGCTGGATGGACGGCTACGAATCCGTGCGCAATGTGAACTGCCTGTATGTGGACGCGGAAGGCCGGCTGTGGATTGGCACCAATGACAACGGCCTTTCCATCTGCATCAATGAAAAAATAGCCAACGTGGTGGACCAGTCCAGCGGCCTGCCCTCCAATTCCGTCCGCTCCATCATTCAGAGCAGCGACGGCTATTATTATGTGGGCACCGCCGGCAGCATGCAGATTTTGACGCTGAACGCAGGGCTTAAAAAAGTGAACACCCTGTGGGAAGTGAACTATGCCGACGATGTGGCGGCGGACGGCCAGGGCCATGTGGCCGCCGTAACGGCCAGCGGCAAGCTGTATTTATTGCGGGACGGGCAAATTCTCAGCTCCCGGCAGCTCACCGGCGGCCAGGAGGTGTTCAAATCCTGCTGCTTTGACGCGCAGGGGCGGCTGCTGGCGGGCTCCACGGCCAACCGGATTTATATCTATGATATATCCGAGGGCCGCTTTGACCCCGCGGGCATGATGATCTGCGAAGGGCTGAGCAGCCTAAAGGACCTGTATTTCCTGGAAAACGGCGAATTATTCATCACGGCGGACAACGGCGTGGGCTACATGACGCCCCAAGGCGATTATCATACCGTGAACACCAACGATTTCAACAATTCCATTGATAATATGCTGGTGGATTATCAGGGCAATCTGTGGTTCACCTCCTCCCGCCTGGGCCTGCTGCGCATGGCGCGCTCCTCCTTTAAGGATGTGTACAGCACCGTGGGCATGAGCAGCCGGGTGGTGAACACCGTGGCGCACTGGCAGGACGCTTACTATATCGGCACCGATAAGGGCCTGGACATTGTGGATGAAAGCTGCAAGAAGAAAATAACAAACGCCCTGACCGAAGCCCTTTCCGGCGTGCGCATCCGCTGCATGCTGGTGGACAGGGCGGACCATTTGTGGGTATGCACCTATGGAAACGGCTTAATGGAGGTAACTGCGGACGGGCAGGAATTCTGGTACGGCGCGGAGGAAGGCGGCTGCGGCAGCCGGGCCAGGCTGGTGGCGGAGCTGAGCGACGGCGCCATTCTGGCAGGCGGCGATACGGGCATCAGCTTTATCCGGGATCATCAGGTGACGCGCACCATCGGCTATGCCGACGGGCTCATTAATTCCATGATTTTGACGGCTACGGAGATGAAGGATGGCCGTATCCTGGCCGGTACGGACGGGGAGGGCATCGCCGTGATCGAAAACGGCCAGGTGACGCGCATGCTGGACAGAAAAGACGGCCTGAGCAGCGGCGTGATCCTGCGCACCGTGAAGGACCCGAAAACGGACGGCCTGTTCATCGTCACCAGCAACGGCCTGTGCTATATGGACGGGCAGGGCGCCATCCGCACCCTGGACAATTTCCCCTATTTCAACAATTATGACGTGTGGGCCAAGGATGAAAACACCCTGTTCGTTATGAGCAGCGCCGGCATTTATGTGGTGGACCGGGATGAGCTGCTGTCCGGCGAAAAGAATATCAGCTACGATTTATTGGATTCCCGGCAGGGCTTGAACAGCGCCCTCACCGCCAACTCCTGGAACTATGACGATGGCGGCGGCGTTTTGTTTCTGCCCTGCGATACGGGCGTGTTCGTTATCGATACCGGCAGGTACGAATCCAGCACCCGGACCTACCGCCTGATGCTTTCCTCCGTGCGGCTGGACGGCGAACCCACCGCCTTTGAAAGAGGCAGCCCAATCCAGGTGGACCGGAGCGTGAGCAAGATAGAAATGTACCCCGAAATCATCAATTACTCCATTCAGGATCCTCTGGTGGGCTATTATATGGAGGGCTTTGACAGCGATTGGACGGTGCAGGCTCAAAGCGCCCTTGGCTCCATCGTGTACACCAATCTGCCGCCGGGAAGCTACACCTTCCATCTGGCGGTGCTGGATAACAACCGGGAAAGCATGCTGGCTGAGCGCATCTACCATTTCGTGAAGGAAAAAGAAATTTACGATCACCGCTGGTTCATCATTTACATGCTGGCGGTGCCCATGCTGGCCGTGGCCTGGTTCACCTGGTTCGTGGTGCGCACCCATGTGCAGCGCACGCTGGATATTCAGCGGCGGGAGCTGGCCGTGGCCCGGCAGCAGGTGCAAATGGGCAATGAAACCATATTCGCCATCGCCAAAGCCGTGGACGCCAAGGATGAGCGCACCAGCCAGCATTCCCACCGGGTGGCCCTTTATTCCGTCATGATCGCCCAGGCCTTGGGGCTGCCCCAGGCGGACTGCGAAAGCGTAAGGAAAACGGCGCTCATGCACGATATCGGCAAAATCGGCATTCCGGACAGCATCCTCAATAAGCCCGCCCGGCTGACGGACGACGAGTACGCCGTCATGAAATCCCACACCCTGCGGGGCGCGGAAATACTCAAGGATTTTACCCTCATTGACCACGTGGTGGAGGGGGCCCTGCACCATCATGAGCGCTTTGACGGCAGAGGCTACCCCAACGGCCTGAAAGGGGAGGAGATTCCGCTCTTCGCCCGCATCATCGGCGTGGCCGACGCCTTCGACGCCATGACCGCCAACCGCGTGTACCGCAAGCAAATGGATTTTGGCTATGTGATGGATGAAATGCGCAAAGGCCAGGGCACTCAGTTTGATCCCCAGATGGTGGATATCCTGCTAAAGCTCATTGATGAAGGAAAGATCGACCTGAAAGCATTGTACGCTCCCCAAATGGGGGATGAGGGGTGACACAAGGGCAGAGAGGCCGCCGGGGGCTGCCCCGTTGTTTCTTCATTTTTGATATGTGGGGAGGATCACAGGCATGAAGCGGTATTACCTGACGGCTGTTCTGGTTTCCCTTGTGATGCTTTTCGCCTTCGGCGCGGCGTACGGCGTATGGAATGGAACGCCGGAGAAGGGCGCGCTGAAGGTGGGCTTTATTTACGAAAATGATGGCAGCACGCCCTTTACCTATAATTTCATGCTGGCCCAGCGCGCCGTGGAGGCCCGATACGGGGACGCGGTGCAGGTGTACGCCAAGAGCAACGTGACCCGGAAGGAAACGGAGGAGCCGCTGCGGGAGCTGGTAAAAAAAGGCTGCGGCATCATTTTTATCAACACGGATTCCGCTCAGGTGCGCCAGGTGGCCCAGGAATTTCCCGGCGTGCAGTTCTGCCAAATTTCCGTGGGCGACGACGCTTCCAGCGGCGTGCCGGAAAATTACCACACCTTTGGCGGGGAAATTTACCAGGGCCGCTATGTGAGCGGCGTGGCCGCGGGGTATAAGCTGCGGCAGATGATCGATTCCGGCGTGCTTGCGCCGGAGGAAGCGCTGGTGGGCTTTGTGGGCGCTTATCCCGTGGCCGAGGTCATATCGGGCTATACGGCGTTTTTGCTGGGCGTGCGCTCCCAGGTGCCCCAGGCGGTCATGAAGGTGCGCTACGTGAACTCCTGGAGCAGCTTTACCCAGGAAAAAGCCTGCGCCCAGGCCCTGATTGACGAAGGCTGCGTGGTCATTTCCCAGCATACCAACACCATCGGCCCCGCCTTGGCCTGCGAAGAAGCCGCGGCCCTGCGTCCGGTCATCCATGTGGGCTATAACCAAAGCATGATCGATGTGGCGCCCGCCACCTCCCTGACCGGCGCCCGCATCAACTGGACCCCCTATGTGACCGGGGCGGTGGAAGCGGTGCTCAGCAACAGACCCATTGAGCGCTCTGTGGAGGGAAACGTGCACGGAAACGATATGAGCGCCGGGCTGGAGCGGAATTGGGTGGAAATTCTGGAATTGAATGAGCATTTGGCGGCGGAGGGCACCGCGGAAAAGATCAGCCAGACGGTGGACGCCTTCCGCAAAGGCGCGCTTGATGTGTTCCGGGGCGACTATGTGGGGGTAGACCCTGAAAACAGCGCGGATACCTACGACCTGAACCAGGGCTATACGGAAAACAAGCTTTCCTCCTGCCCCACCTTCCATTATGTGCTTACCGGAATCATACAGGCTGAATAATCTTTCTGCACAGGGGCTATTTGCTAATTGACCGCGAAAACCTATAAAATATGGCACAAGATTCCAACCAGATTGGCAGAATCCTGTGCCATTTTCATTTGAAAAAATGAGTTTTGAGCCAGCCTCTTATCGCCGTTTTCTTCTTCAATTGTCCAGCATTTGCAGCAGCCGGGTTTCGGCCCATTGGCGGCTTGCGCCGTAGGAAATGAGCGCGTAGCCGTTCCGAATCTGATAAACGTCCACGGTTCGTCCCTTTGCCAGGAAGCCGGCGTTCATAGCGTCCGGGTTTTCGTTGGCGCTCAGCTCCGTCATGGGCTTTTGATAAACGGGCGTCGGGTCGCCGAGGGTGACGGCCCTGCCGATGACGCCGCCGCCCGGTGTGCCGTAGGTATAGGGCACCCTGGGCGAAACGCCGGTGGCTTTGATATAGCCCGTTTCTCCGTCCGCCTGCACATGCAGCCAATCCTCGGACAGGCCCATCACCGTGACCTGCGCGCCGTTTTTCAGCAGCCGGATCACCGCGCTGTCGGTGGATTGGGAAGCGCGCAGGTTAAGGCCCGTTCCGGCCGTGTTGTCAATGGTAACGATGGGCTGGGCGGAGGGAACTTGGCTGCCGCTTTCTCCAAACGCAAGGTAGCGGGCCTCCATATACCCCTCCGCGCCGCCGATGCGCACGTGCAGCCATTCCGCGTTCCCGGCGTTGTCCGGCAGCACGGCGACCACGGTGCCATTGTAATATTTACCCAGGGAAGCGGCGCTGCCGTAGGCGTTTTTGCGCAGGTGCAGCCGGTCCTTAGCGTTGGGATTGTTGACCACGGCCGAGCTGTAGCCGGCGGAATTCCCGCTGGACGACGGCGCTGGAGCGGCCTGCGCATTCTGCTGGGCGGCGCTGAGATAGACCGTTACCATTTCCTCCGCCTTCTGGCCGCTTTGGGCGCGAATGGGGCACAGGCCCAGCACCGCCGCCCCGCTGGGCACGGCGGCGGACAGCGTGAACACCGCCCGCCAGGCGCCGGTGGTCAAATCGCGGGTGGTGGTGGACAGGGCCTGCAGGGGCACGTTGTTGGCGTACGCCTGGTAGCCGGTCACGGCGTCGGCGCCGGGCTGGTTCCAGGCGGCGGGGCCGTCCACCGTGACGGTGATATTGGCCGTGACGCCGTACAGCAGGGTCATTTCCGCCTGGGCGGTATAATCGGCCCCCTGGAACGAAGCGGAAAAGGACTGCTCATGGGCGGCTTTGGAAACGGCAGATGCGGGCACAAAGCCCCGCACGGCCTGGCCCTGGCCGCTGATTTCCACGTACACCCAATTTCCCATGGCCGCCAGCCGTTTGACGCCGCCCTGCCCGGCGCTCAGCGTCCGGATGCGGGCTTGGCTGTTCAGGGGATCATCGGTCAGGAAGGTGTTGGCGGTAATCGCCGCGTCCTCATAGGAAAAGGAAAGGGGCGCCACGGTGGTGTTCTTGGGAAGGGAGCTTTGGTCGATGTAGCCAAAGCGCATCTGGCTGGCGGAAATGGCGTACTGAATCAGGATATAGCCCCGCTCGCTGCCGAACACCTGAATCCAATCGTTGGTGGACACGGAAGCCTTGCCGCCCGCCGCCCGCTCGTATTCCGCGCCGGGACCGGAGTAGACCGGAAATTTTTGTCCGCCG
>CAMOHY010000043.1 GCA_946615495.1 uncultured Clostridia bacterium | reverse complement strand
CTGAAATAAAAGTATTTTTCAAAGCATTTTTCGCGGGAGGGCAAGCGCCCTCCCGGCAGAGCATCGACAAAGTCGATGCTCTGCCATCGAAAGTCTGTAAACAGTCTTTCGATGGAAACATCAATTTGCTGTAAAATGGCATTTCCAGGCAGTTCAGCCTGGAAATGCTCATTTTACGGCCGCAAATTGATAGAGGAAGCGGCTTTCAGCCGCTCCTCGAACCGGCAAAGCCGGTCCTGCGGATTGAAGATGAAAGGGCTGCGGCCCTTTCATGCTTTCTTGTGGTTTGTCGACAGTCTGGCGGGAGGGCAAGCGCCCTCCCGCGCGTTTTTATAGCGTTTTTAAATAAATTGTGAATATCTTTAGACGAAAGCAGGAAAAACGGCTTCCATCCAGAATTTAACAGAAACACGATTGCGGCGTCCCGACTGGATTTGCTGAATGGGAGATGACACGTCCATGCTGTCCATGCACGATGTTTACCGGCGGTACGGCGGCCCTGTATGCCGCTCCTGCCTGAATGAAATGACCGGCGTTCACCTGAAACGGAAAAACTGTGTTTATCTCCGCTATCCCGAAATTTGCCCCCGGTGCCATGTGCACGACAAGAATTTGGTGGGCAAGCTGAAGCTGTCCGGAAAACTGAAAACGCTTTTTCGTTCCGCCTCCTGAACGCAAAAAACAAGTCCGCTTTTCCGGCCTCTCCGGCGTCGGAAGCGGACTTGTTTTTTTGAGGCTCAGCCCTTCAGGTCCTTAAAATATTCGATATTTTTGTGCTCCAGCTTCAATTCCCCGCTTTGCTCCTTTTTGATGATTTCCACGATGCGGTCATTGATGGGGGTAGGCACGCCGCACTTTCTGCCCCACTGGCACACCACGCCGTTGATGGCGTCCACCTCGCAGGGCTTGCCTTTTTTCAGGTCCTGAAGCATGGAGGGCTCAATATCCCGGTGCTTTTTCATGGCGATGGGCAGGATGAGCCGGGCCAGGGCCTTTTTCAGCGGCGTTTTGTAATAGAACAGCTTGGTAATGTCCTTGCCCTGCACGGGGGCGAAGGTTTCCCCCGCGGCATGGCCCACGTCGATGCACTCCTTCATGCAGGCCAGGGCCAGGTCCTTCACGTCCCTGCCTTCGGACACATCGCCGAACACGCCGCCCACCACCGTGCCCAGGCCGGAGAAGGTGGCGTTAATGAGCAGCTTGCTCCAGCGGGCGCCCAGCAGGTTTTCTTCCGTGTGCACGGGACACATTTTTTCCAGCAGGCCCTTCACCCGGTCAAACTGCGCGTCGGTAATGCCCGGCATGCGGCCCATGTGGAAGGACAGGCTGCCGGGATCGCTGGTGAGGATGGCGTGGCCCGGCTCCGCCAGGGTGGCCCCCCATTCCACCACGCAGCCCATCACCCGGTTTTCCCCCACAATTCCGGCCAGGCCCGGCTCCGGGATGCCGTTTTGCAGCGTCACCAGCACGCCGTCCTGGGCCAGCAGGGGCTTTAAAAAGGCGGCCACCTCGTCGTTGTGCAGCTGCTTGGTCATTAAAAAAATCACATCATAGGGCCCCTGCATTTCATTGGGCAGCAGGGCCTTGACCGGCACCGTCATTTCCACCGTGCCGGTGATATGGGCCCCGGTGCTTTTCAGCGCCGCCACGTGGGCCCGGTTTCGGTTCACCAGCTCGATATCCACGCCGTTTTTCGTCATATAGGCGCCCATCACCGTTCCCAGGGAGCCCGCGCCGTAAATCGCGTATTTCATCAGCATCTTGCCTCCTTGTCAGCCAATTATTTTATCAAACTTGAGAAAACAATGCAAGACGGCGGCCAAAGTGGAAAATTCCTTCCCATTTTGGAAAACAAAAAAAGCCAGGCGCAGGGCGTCCCTTGGGGGGGTGGCATCCCACGCCTGGTTTAGCTTCTTCCGGGTGAGCTTTACTTTTTCTCCACTTCGTGGATCAGCTTGAGCACCGCCATGGTGCCGTCGGCAGGCGGGGCCTGGGTCAGGTTCCTCACCAGCGTATCCTGGTCCTTTTGCAGCGCCAGAATGGCGTCATACAGCGTATCCGGCGTCATGTTTTCCTGAAGCAGCACATGGCACAGCCCCCGCTGGCGGAAGGATTCCGCGTTCAATATCTGGTCGCCCCGGCTGGCCCCCTTGGGATAAGGCACCAGCAGCATGGGCTTTTTCAGCGCCTGGAATTCGCAGATGGCGTTGCTGCCCGCGCGGGACAGCACCAAATCGGCGCAGGAGAGCACGTGGGGCAAATCGTCCGAAAGGAATTCAAACTGCTTGTAGCCGGGCAGGGCGTTCAGGCTTTCATCCAGGTTGCCCTTGCCGGTCAGGTGCACCACGTCCATGCTTTCCAGCAGCCTGGGCAGGGCGCCCCGCAAAGCCTCGTTCACCCGCTGGGCGCCGATGGAGCCGCCCATCATAAGCAAAATGGGCCGCTTGCCCGAAAAGCCGGTCATGGCCAGGCCCTGCTCCCGCACGCCGGAAAACAGCTGGGGCCGCATGGGCGTGCCGGTGCACACCGCCTTGGCTCCCAGGGCCTTGGCGCATTCGGGAAAGGTGGTGGCGATGCGGCGGGCAAACTTGGAGCAGATTTTGTTGGCCAGGCCGGGGGTCAAATCGCTTTCATGGCACACCACGGGCACCTTGTGGAGCCACGCGCCGACCACCACCGGCACCGAAACGAAGCCGCCCTTGGAAAAGCACACGTCGGGCTTGAGCTTGCCCATCAGCCGGGCGGACTGAAAGGCCCCGGCAACGACGCGGAAGGGGTCCGTAAAGTTTTTCCAATCGAAATACCGGCGCAGCTTGCCGCTTTTCACCGCGTGGTAGGTCACGCGCTCGGCGGACATCATTTTATGCTCAATGCCCTCTTCGGTGCCGATATAGTGCACCTCGTACCCCTCTTTGAGCAGATGCGGCAGAATGGCCAGATGGGGGGTCACATGCCCCGCGGTGCCGCCGCCGGTCAACACAATCTTCTTCAATGGTTTTAGCCTCCTTGGCGCTGTTGATTCGATAACGCCCGGCATCCTCCCCGCGGGAAACGCCGGCGCGCGCCGCGGCTCCATCCGCGCGCTTAATCCTATTATATCACGAAGCATGGGAAAAACAACAGCGTCCGGCTTTTTTCCGCGCGGCGGGCAGGAAATAAAGGGCGGGCGGATAATCTTTATAGGGAAAAGCAAGGAGGGTGGCGTATGACGGAAGTTACCAGCGGCGTGCAGATCGTTTTGCCCCAGCACTGCAACGGCTATAAAAAGCCCCGCCTCTTTGGCGGGCAGCTCATGGCCTGGATTGATATTACCGGCGCGGTGGCCGCCCGGCGCTATGCCCACCGGGCCGTGACCACGGTGTGCGTGGATAACCTGAATTTCATCGCCCCGGCTTACCTGAACGACACCGTGGTGCAGGAGGCGCGGGTAACGTGGACGGGCCGCACCTCCCTGGAGGTGCGGGTGGACAGCTTTGTGGAGCAATTGGACGGCGCTCGCGCCCTGGTGAACCGGGCCTACGCCGTGTTCGTGGCCCTGGACGAGGAGGACAACCCCGCCCCCGTGCCGCCCTTCACCCCGGAGGGGGAGGAAGAGGAGCGGGAATACCAGGCCGCGCTGGAGCGCAGGCGCATCCGCCTGGGAAGATAGGAAAATTCCCTTGACCCGGCGCGGCGGCCGGGGGTATAATGAGGGAGAACGGGGAAAATTTTTTCCGTGAAAATTTTTGCTATACGTGCAAGAAATGGGAAGGGTATGCCGTTGTATGAGTGAGCGGACGCAGACCGGCCGCATGGACGAAGGGCGCTTTGAAGAGCTTTACGAAAAATACGCCAACGACGTGCTGCGGGTCAGCTACTTCTATTTGGGCGACCGGCAGCAGGCGGAGGACGTGACGCAGGATGTGTTCGTAAGGCTGCTTACCCATGCGCCCGAATTGGAAGCGGGCCGGGAAAAGGCGTGGCTGCTGAAGGTGGCGCTGAACCGATGCCGGGATTTATGGCGCGGTTCCTGGGTAAAGCGGGTGGTGCTGGGCAGCCCGGCCATGGAATTAACCCCCGCGCCGGACCAGATGGACGACCGCCTGGAAAAGCAGGAGCTGATGGCCGCCATCCGCCGGCTTCCCGCCGATTTCAGGGATGTGATCCTGCTGCATTATTATCAGGGCTACGGCATTTCGGAGATGGCCGAATTGCTCCGGGTGCCGGAGGGCACCATTTCCAGCCGGCTCAGCCGGGGACGGAAAAAATTAGAGGAAATTTTGAAGGAGAGTGGCGCGCGATGAAGAACGTGGAGGAAAGGCTGAGGGCCCTGCCAGAAATGGCCGAATCCACCGGGCTTCAGGCGGATGAACAATTGAAAAGGAAAATTCTGCGCGCGGCGCGGGAGGAAAACGCTCCCCGCAGGAACGGCTTTGCCCTGCGGCGGCTGGCCCCCGCCCTGTGCGCGGCGGTGGTGCTGCTGGGCGTGGGGGCCTTTGCCCTGCCCTCCCTGCTGGGAAATGGCGCTAAGGAGACCCAAACGCCCCTCATCGAATCCCACCCCGCGGGCAACGTGGCGCCGGGCGATAAGCGGGCGCTGGATGTGCCCGCCGGCAGCCTGACCATCCGCTCCTCCTCCAATCCTTCCTTCCGCAGTATTTGGGCGCCCATGAGCGGCGGCAATTTCCCCCTGATCGGGGTAAACGGCCGCTATTACCGGCTGCTTACCAACCCCACCAACGTGTCCGGCTCCCTGCTGGGCCAGGCCTTGGGCACGGTGGACACCTATACCAGCGAGCCCGCCCTGGCGGACAGGAACGGCATCTGCTCCAACGCCGTGGCGGCGGGGGAAACGGTGTACGCGGTCAGCGGCATGGACGGGGCCATGGTGGCCGCCAACATGAACGGGCAAACCCGCGTGTTCCAGCGCGTATCCTTTGGGGATAACGCCCTGATGGGCGGCGAAAGCCTGGCCGACACCCTGCGGGCGGGCAGCGCGGTGGCGCTGGAATTGTCCGGCGTGGGCACCATTAACGACGAGGCCACCGCCCAGCGCCTGGTCAATATCCTTACCTCCAGCGCGTCCTTCCTGCGCTCCGGCGGCAGCGAAACCAACCAATCCCTGCTCATTCAGCTCAGCAGCGGCATCGTGGTGCAGCTGGCGGTAAACGGCGAACGGGTTATCGCCTGCGGCACCTGGGCCTGCCCGGAATTTTTCAACGCGTTCCAGGAAGCCCTGCAATAGAAATAGAATAACGCTGATGCAGCGCGGCGCACGGAGAAAGCTTCGTGCGCCGCGTTTTATTGTTTTATTTTATTTATCCTACGCCCAGGCCGTATTCCAGCACATGGAATTCCGGAAACACCTCCACCTCCAGGAAAGGGTTATAGGCCGGGCTCAGCTTTGTGCCGTCCTCGTTGTAGTAATCGCCGTAGATTTCCACCAGACAATAGCCGCTGTCGGTCACGGTGGTCCAGCCGTCGCACACGGCCTCAATACGGTCCGCGCTGCCGGGCCACACGCCTTCGGTTAATTGCAGCAAATACAGGGCCAATTCCTCCTGCCAGGCGGGGTCAAACAGGCTTTGGGCCTCCTGCGGCGCGTATTGCCGGCCATTTCCGGCGTATTTATCCCCGGCGCTGTAGGAAAAATCCCGCACGGTGCCGTCGGGCCGCAGGGCGATGATGATTTTGTCCCGCCCGCGCATGGGGTCGTCGGGGTCCGCCCAGCCGCCGGAGAAGGCGGGCTCGGACCACAGGGTGACGGTGTACACGGCGCCGTAATCCCAGCCCTCCATATTGTACTGGGCCGGTTTCCAGTCGATAGCGGCGGGAGCCTTCTCATCCACCGGCTTATTCAGCGGCAGGGCGGCGGTGAGGGCGCGGCAGTAAGCCTCCATCTGCTTTTCCGCCTTGCCTTTATCGCTTTCATCGATGGGCTGGGGCGCGGGAAAATTCTCCGCCCGCAGGGCAGGCACCGCCACGGGCGCGGGAATTGCTTTGTCTGTCAGCCTCAGGGAGGAAAGAATGCCCGCCGCCTGCGGGGGCAATTCCGCCTGGCCCTGGCCTATGGGAAGGGAATACCAGAAGCGGAAGCTGTATCCCGTATCCGTCAGCAGCAGAAAATGCCAGGTCCAATCGCTTCCCTGGGGATAATAGGCCAGGAAGCGGTGGCCGCCCAGGGAAACATCCTCCTTTATTACCATGCCGTTCTTTTCGTCCCGCACCTGGCGGAGCAGGGCGGCCTGGTCCTCCGGCGTATCCAAAGCGCCAAAGGCCATGAACTGCGTTCCCGTTTCCGGATTCTCAAACGAGTAGGTATAGCCCGCTTCATTGGGCCCGCCGGTGATGCGCTGCACGGAAAATTCCGCGGGAATGGTCAGCTTTAGGTCCACGTCGGCGGCGTGGAGCACAGTTTCTTCCCCGCTTTCCTCCGCCAGCGCGCAGGAAAGGAGCGGGAAGAGCAAAAGCAGGCATACAAGCAGCTTGATCTGTTTCATTCGTACGCCTCCCCGGCTCAGCCCCGGCCGTTGCCGTAGAAAATCACCTGCACCTGGGGGTACAGCTTCACGATGAAGAGGGGGTTGTCGTTTCCCTCGGTGAGCAGGCTGTACAGGGTAAGCACCATGGTTTCATAGCCCTTTTCCGTGCCGAAGCTGACGCGCATTTCGTTGATTTTCTGTCCGTGGTCCGGGTCAATGCCCAGGGACAGGGCGATCATGGCTTCGTTCAGCTGGTCCATCCACACGTCGCCGTAATGGGCGCGCACCTGCTCCTCGCTGTAGGTCACGGCAAAGTCTTCATCCATCTCCGAATCGATGTAGCTGTGCACCAGCCGCACCGTGCCGTCGGCCCGCAGCCACACCTCCGCCATATCCCCATTTTCCGCGGTATACAGGGTGACGCCGTACACAGCTTCGCCCAGGTCGTCCCCCTCGTCCCAGCAAATGTCCGCCGGGCTGTCGCTTAAGGTCAGGGAAAAGGGCGGGGCCGTCAGCAGGGCGCGGCAGTAAGCCTCCATTTGGGCCCGCGCCGCGGCCCGGTCCGAAATATCGATGGGCTGGATTTGGGGAAACTGGTCCGGGTCAAGTTCGGGCAGTTCGGGCCGGTTCGCCGCCAGAGCGCTTGCGCAGGAAAGCAGCAGGCTCAGGGCCAGCGCCAGGGCTGCCAGGGAACGAATAAGCTTCATGGCCGTATCCTCCTTTTTTCGTCAGCCGTTGCCGGTATAGCAGGTGATGAGGCGCAATTCGGGGGCGATCTCCATCACCACGGTTTTGCTGCCGGAATCACTGTAAACAGCCTCCAGCTGCACATATTGGGCTTCGCCCACAGTTAAAATGCCGCTCACGCGGATTTCCTTAAAATATTCGCTTTCGCCGGGCTCGGCCAGCTCCTCGAACGCCAGGAAAAACTGCCGGATTTTTTCCTTTTCCTCCTGGGAGGGCGCGTTTTCTTGATCGTATACATGGTCCACCATGTAATCGTCCTGAAAATAGGGGTCGTACCCGTTTTCCACGGTTTCCGCGCCGCTGCCGTCCACCGCCATCCAAACGGACAAAAAGCCGCTGCCCCGTCCGCCTTTTTTAGCCGTTACCACGTAATTGATCTTCCTCCAGGCGCCTTCGGCGGTTTCCACGGTCCATTGCAAATCTGAATCCTCCACGTCCACCTGGAAGTAGGAGGAGCCCAGCAATTCCTTGGCCCGCGCGATGGCCGCCGCTTCATCCCGGATGGCGTCCGGCGATTGCAGGGCCTGCTCCAGGGTCTGCTTTCCCCGGTTATAATCGGCTGTCCCGCCGGCGGAAGCATTGATTTCTCTTCCCGCCTGGCCGCCCTGATATTCCGCCGTGGCGAAGGCGCACACCAGCAGCAGGCTGGCCGTGGCGGCAAAGAGCATGGCCAGCGCCCTCACATGCCTGCCGCCCCACAGGATGCCGCCCACGCGGGTTTTCAGCTTCCGGCCCGTCATGCTCATGCCGGTGGCCAGCATGGGCATGCCCGGCATGGCGCGGCGGGTGACGGACTGAATGAGGGTGCCGGCATACAGCCGCCGGGCCTCCTCGTCCATGTCCTGGATCACGTGGTCGTCGCATTTCAGCTCCCGGTCCATGCGGCTCATGGCCGCCGCGGCCCACACCAGGGGATTGAACCAATGCACCGCGCAGCAAACGAGGGTGAGCAGGGTCCACAAATGGTCCTTGGCCCGGTAATGGCACAGCTCATGGGCCAGCATCTGCCGGGCCTGGCCTTCGGAGGCGGCCAGGGGCAGCGCAATGAAGGGCCGCAGGCACCCTACCAGGCACGCGCTGCGCAGCGGGTCCACAAAATAGACGGGCAGCTGCCTTACCCCATATTTTTCGCACAGGCCCTGGTAGTAGCCCAGCAGTTCGCCGGACAGGGGCTCGATGCGGTTTTTCTTTAACTGCCGCATGAACCTTGCGTTGGCCAGCGCAAACCACAGCGCCACCCCGGCCGCGCCCGCCAGATACGCCCGCATCACCGCTTTGGCCGCCCGCCCGTTGGCGATGGAGCCCGCCATGCGGGAAAGCGCGGCGTTTCCGGGCTTTCGCATGGCTTCGTCAAAGGAAATATCCTCCCGGTCCATGCTGGAATTGATGGCGTCCCAGGAGGCTTCGTGCAGGGCGTCGCTCAGCCTCACCCGCACCTGGCCCGCGATGGGGCGCACGGCGGAGGGCTGGTCGTTGTAAGGGGAGGCGATTTCATTGATGAGGGGATTGGGCAGGGCCAGAGGGCACAGGAGCCGGGCGGCCACCAGCAGCCAGGCAAAGCAGAGGACCCGGTTGCCCAGGGCCTTGCGGAAAAATTTTCTCACCGGGATCATAAGCAAAATGGCAATCCCGGCAATGAGATTCGCTTCAATCAGAAAATTGTAAATCGTGGCGGTACGCACGGGTACACCTCCTCATTACTTCTTTCCATTCTTTCGCATCATATCCATCAATTCGTCCATTTCCTTCAGCGTGATTTCTCCCGAATCCACCAAATGGTTGATGAGCAGCGAGGCCTTGCCGGAAAACACGTGGGTGAGCAGCTTTTTCGTCTGCTGGCTGGAGGCCTCCTCCTGGGTCATCAGGGGCGTATAGGTTTTTACCTCGCCGGTTTCGTCCACCCGCACGGTGCCCTTTTCCTGCATGCGCTTGAGCAGGGTAATCACCGTGTGGCGGGTCCAGCCGGTGGTGGGCTCCAAAGCTTTGGTGATTTCGCTCATGGTGCGGGGCGAATGGTCCCACAGCACCTCCATGATCTTCCATTCAGCCTCGGTGCATTTTTCTGCCATGGCGCGTCACTCCTTTTTGTTAATGGTTTACAACTGTCTACGCAAACAGTATACAGGTGTCTACCTCTCCTGTCAAGAGGGGGAAATGTAACAACTTGCGGGACGCTTTTTGCCCGCCCCCGCGAAGCCTGTCGAGCGCCTGTTCTTGAACAACGCCCGGAGTTATTGTATAATGATAGGGCATATCAACGGGGAAATTTGCTTTGGGCAAGTTATCCGGCCCGGCAGACGGCGGGCTTTATCGGGAAATACAGCTCAGCGGAGGGTTATGGAAATGAAGAATCAGAAAAAGGCTTTGGCCGCTTTCCTGCTGGCCGCCGCTTTTGTGCTGGGCGGCTGCGGCGAAAAGGAGGAGGCGCCCGCGGATTCGCCCTCGCCTCAGGCGGAGGCTACGGCCCAGCCCCAGGCTCAGGGCCCGGTAGCGGAGCGGGTGGGGGAAATTATGGGCGCGTACGAAAACGAATTGGCCCTGGTGAACCAATCTTCTCCCAGCGTTTTAACCTACCTGATTCCCGGCGAAATGCTGAACCAGATGGCCCAGGACGCTCAGGCCGCCGGCGCACGGCTCCAGGATGGGCGCTGGCGCTTTTCCTGGCAGCAGAGCGGCGATTATGTATATGAATCCACCGCCTGGGACGCCATGGACGAATGGGCGATGGACGGGGCGGAGGCCACGGCGGACCCCGCCGACGAAGCGCCCATGGACAGCCAGCTGAACGGCGACTACGCCGTGTCAGGCGGCGGGGCCTTTGACCGGGTGCGCGTCTGGGACGCGGCGGAGGATTTGTCCTTTGGCAGCGCGGAATTCAGCGACACCCTGAACGGGCAAACCACGGGGCACGAGGTGTTTCGGTTCTGCCTGCGGGGCCAGGAGCTGTACTTTGCGGACGCCACGCTGGACCTGGCCGCCGATATGGACGGCCTGACCATTCAGGAGGGCTTTTTGGCCACTGTGGGCGTGCTGCGTCCCACCGGCCTGGACGTTGTGGAATACCGCCTGGCCAGCTTAAATGATCTGCCCGACCCCGCCACGCTGAATTTGAACGCCCTTCTTTCTTCCGTAACGCCCCTTTCCCACATTTCCGCCCAAAAGGACAAAACGCAGGCCGTCAGAGAAAATGAAAAAGATGCTTTCTGAAAAAAGTTGACATCTTTTGACTAAAATGTTATAATGACTCGTGTGAAAGTGATGTTATTTGTTCCAAATTGACCATTGAAAGCTGTATTGCAGCGGATTGTTCCGCTTGTGATAAAATTTAATAGGAAGGGGTATCCACACAATGAAGAAAGTCGTTGCGCTCCTCTTGGCAGCCGTCATGCTGCTCAGCCTGGTATCCTTCGCTTCCGCCGAAGAGTACGTGAAGCTCACCTGGGTACAGGGCAATTCTCCCGCGCCAATCGACAACGCTATGGTTCTGGAAGAGCTGAACAAAATCAGCCGCGAAAAGCTGGGCGTAGAGGTAGAAATCCTCTATATGTCCTCCGACGAAGTGCAGACCTCCATCCAGTCCGGTGAAGTGTACGATATGTACTTCACCTGCTCCTGGTTCAACAACTTCAACAAGAACGTGTCCGACGGCATTTTTGCCAACATTTGGGGCAAGGTGCAGGAATGGACCCCCGACCTGTACGCCATCATGCCCGAAAATATTTGGAACCTGGCCCGCTCCACCGACGGCGGCCTGTACGCCATCCCGGTGAAGAAGGACTACGCGCCCATGAACTTCATCGTCTATGACGCCCAGGTGGCCAAGGACGCCGGCATCGAAATGCCCGAAGCCATCAACAGCTGGGATGAATTGACCCCCTACCTGGAAGCCCTGAAGAAGGCCATGGAAGCCAACCCCGAACTGGGCCAGTATCCCGTCAACGTGGGCGGCCGTCCCGCCGGTATGGAAACCTCCTTTGACTTTATCGACCGTATCCCGCTCATCGGCGTGAAGTTTGGCACCACCAACGTCATTTCCGTGTTTGACGACGAGGATGTGGTGGACCGTTACCGCACCATGCACAAGTGGTACGAAATGGGCCTGGTCAATCCCGACGCGCCGACCCTGAACGAATACTCCGTGGACAAGAAGCTGCACCAGATCAGCTTTGAACAGGCCTGGAACGATTATGACTACACGCCCGCCCGCGGCTTCTGGGTGGAAATGGTGAAGTATTCCGGCCCCTTCGTCAACACCGACGGCGTGCAGGGCGCCATGAACGCCTTCTCCGTTACCTTGGAAGACGATCCTGCCCGGTTTGAGCTGGCCATGAAGTATCAGGAGCTGGTGAACACCGATAAGCAGTACCGCGATATCCTGTGCTACGGCATCCCCGGCTATCACTTCAACTACCGCGACGTGCTGGACGACGACGGCAACGTGCTGGGCCAGGTAATCGTGCGCACCGAAGTGGGCCAGAGCAATTACACCCCCTGGGACTTCTCTCAGGCCGCCCTGGACCTGGCTTCCCTGGAAGCGACGGAAGAAACCCTGAACGGCACCTATCCCAAGCCCGTTCTGGACCAGTGGGACAAGTATTTCGCCGAGTGCGAAGTGGCCCCCGTGTCCAAGATTTCCGGCTTCACCTTCAACTACATGGAGCCCATTGATTTCTCCCACCAGTACGCCGAAATCAGCAATATCACCGCTGAATATATGCGCAATATCCAGTGCGGCGCTGTGGAAGACACCGATGCCGCCATCGCCGAAATGCGCGCCAAGATGGAAGCTGCCGGCCTGAACGATATCATCGCCGAAGCGCAGCGCCAGCTGGACGAATACCTGGCGGGCCAGGTCAAGTAAACTGATTTCTCTTTGTTATCGGGAGCCGCCTCCGATTGGGGGCGGCCCAGACTGTCGACAAACCCCAGGAAAGTATGAAAGGGCTTTGGCCCTTTCATCAAC
>CAMOHY010000042.1 GCA_946615495.1 uncultured Clostridia bacterium | reverse complement strand
CCGCTATTGGAGTCCAGAGGACGAAGTCCTTTGGTTCAGGGGGGCGGGGGCTGAAGGAGCCCCCGCATCGTTTCCTTTTATCCTTTACAACAGGACTGTAAACAGTATAAAACCGCGAAAACGTCCATCATGTCATGTATCCCGATAGCATTTCGGGGCGGGGAGAACGCCCTTTCCCCATTGCTCCGCTTCGTGGAGGCAGGAAATCAATTGACTGGTGGTCAACTCCCGCTGGCCGAATTTTTCTTCGCCCACAATGCCGGCCATGCCGTGCCACAGGCAGGCCAGGGCGGCAAAGTGGCCCGTGTTGCAGGAGATCAGGGAGTCGGGCAAGCCGGAGAGCTGCGGTTCTTTTTTCAGGCAGGCGGCCAGGATGCCCGTCAGCGCGTCGCCGCTGCCGCCCTTGGCCAGGGCGGGGCTTCCTATGGCGTTCAGCCGGCATACGGGGCCGTCTTTTCCCTGGGAGCAAATCACCGTCACGTCGCCCTTGAGCACGGCGGTGCAATCGTACTTTTCTGAAAGCGTCCGGGCGGTTTTCAGTTTATCGGCCAAAATCTGCTCTACGCTCCAGCCCAGCAGCCGGGCGGCCTCGCCGGGGTGGGGGGTGATGACGGCCAGCATGCCCAGCTTCATGGGGTGCTGGGACAGCATGTTCAGCGCGTCCGCGTCCCACACGGAGGGCTTTTCCGGGTTCCACAGGCGGAGGATATTCTGCCATTTTTCTTCGCTTTGCCCCAGGCCGCAGCCCAGGGCCAGCACGTCGTAGGAAGGGGGATTTTGAACGGCGTCCCCAATGTCCACGCACATAGCGTTGGGCTCCAGCGTTTGCAGGATGGGAATAAGCTCCTTTTCGCAGGCCGCGGTGGTCAGCCCCGCCCCGGCGGCCACGGCGGCCTTCATGCACATGGCGGCGGCCCCGGCCATGCCCAATTGCCCGGCGTAAATCAGCACCCGGTTTTCGCTGCCCTTGTGGGCGTCTATTTTCCGGGCGGGCAGGTGGAGCAGGGCCTTTTCCGTGTTGACCGTGCAGGGGCACTCCTCCCAGTCCGGGTCCAGGGTGCCGCAGGCGTAATCCATAGCCCACAGACCGATGTCCGCAACGACGATTTTTCCCACGGCGTCCCGGCGGCGGGTCAAATACAGGCCGCGCTTGGGAGCGTGGAAGGTGACGGTTATGTTGGCATGGATGAACGCGCCGGGGCCAGCGCCCGTTTTGCCGTCTATGCCGCTGGGAATATCCACCGCGATCATGGGGAGGCTGCCGTCCATAGCGTCGTTGTTGGCGGCGTCAATCAGCTGTTTGGTCAGCCCTTCCGGCGCGCCCCGCAGCCCGGTGCCCAGCAGCGCGTCCACAAAGCCGTCAAAGCCCAGGCGGAAGCCGCCCTCCATGAAGGGCAATTCCTCCTCTGTCAGGGCGGAAAGGTCCAGCATATCCAAGCCCATTTCACGGGCCCAGGCAAGGTTGGCTTTCGCGTCCGGCGTTTTGGGCTGGCCGGACAGATACACCGTGGCGATGCCTTCCCGCATGGCAAACAGCCGGGCGGCGGCCAGGCCGTCCCCGCCGTTATTGCCCGTACCGCACAGAAACAGCGCCCGCTTGTTCCGGCAGCTTCCGCCCAGGGCCTTTTGCAATTCATCCACCACGGAAATGGCCGCGTGCTCCATGAGCAGCAGGCTGGGCACGCCCAGGGAAAAGGCCTTCTGCTCCACCCGCCGCATTTCCTCCGGCGTCAGCACCTGATGAAAGTCCATGTAGCAATCATCGTACAGCATTCATTTTTCCCTTTCCGCAACGCAGACCGCCGCCGCCATGTTCCCCTCGTGGGAAATGGACAGATGCAGCGAAGAAACGCCCTTTTGCCGGGCCAGGATGGCATAGCTTCCCCGCAGAGCATAATACGGCGCGCCCTGCCCATCGTGCAAAACGCAGATATCCGCCAATTCCCCGGAAACAATGCCGCTTCCCAGAGCCTTTGCCAAGGCTTCCTTGGCGGCGTAAATGCCCGCCATGGTTTGGGCCGCGCCTTTACCCTTGCTTTGGATATATCCTTGTTCCTCTACGGCAAAAAAACGGGCGAGGAACCGCCCGTCTGAAAGCAATTTTTCCATGCGCGATATTTCGCACAGGTCCAGCCCCACGCCCGCGATCATGCTTTGGTATACAGCAGGGCGTTGGCGATGGCCCTGGCGGTCACTTCCGCGGCGGCGGCGCACAATTTAACGAAATTCACCTCCGCGTCCGTGCGGCCGGTGGCCAGGGCGAACAGGGTGTCGCCGTCCATTTGGGTATGCACGGGGCGGATGGTGCGGGCCAGGCCGTCGTGGGCAACGTCCGCCAGGCGGTTGGCCTGCTCCTTGGTCAGCTTGCAGTCCACAGCCACCACGCCGATGGTGGTGTTGCTGCCGGGGGCGGGGATGCGGATTTGCTGGGGCACGGGGGCGTGGCCGTAGAGCAGGCCTTCCGCCAGCACGCCGGTGCCATCCGGCATATGGGCGCAGCCCAGCACTTCGCCGGTTTCGGGGTGATACACGTCGCCTACGGCGTTGACGGCCACCACGGCGCCCACCGTCACCCCTTCGGGCAGGGTGATGGAGGCGGAGCCGACGCCGCTTTCCTGGGGCACGGAGCCGGGCACCAGCTTGCCCACTGTGGCGCCCGTGCCGGCGCCCACCTTGCCCTGCTGCATGCCCTTGCCGGCGGCCATGCAGGCGGCGCGGCCCATGGCGGCGTCGGGGCGGATGTGGGGGTCGCCCACGTTCAGGTCATACAGCACGGCGGCGGGCACAATGGGCACCCGCGCCACGCCCATATCCATGCCGCAGTCCATCTGCTCTAAATACCGCATTACGCCGCCCGCGGCGTCCAGGCCAAAGGCGCTGCCGCCGGAAAGCACTACGGCGTTCACGTTTTCCACCAGGTTGCCGGGGCGCAAAAGGTCCGTCTCCCGCGTGCCGGGGGCCGCGCCGCGGACGGATACGCCGCCTGTGGCCCCTTCCTTGCGGCAGAGCACCACCGTGACGCCCGTTTTGCCGCTGACGCTTTGGGCATGGCCTACCCGAATGCCGTGCACCCGGGTAATATCGCCAGGATAAGGATTCATAAAATCACCTCATTTGGAAAAACTGTCTGTATTATTATCAAACGCCAAGCACACGCCAAGCGCAAACAGATACCCAGGCGCAAAACAGCGCAGCGTTTCAAAGGCTGTGCAGGGGGAAAGCCGGTTTCCCAGAAGCCGAATGACCGCTGCGTGCGGCGGCGATGCTTACAAAAGGGATGAAGCGAATTACCCGAAAGGCGGGCACAGCTTGATCCACACGTTTCTCCTCACAAAAAGCAGCAGCCTTCTTCAAAGCAGTCTTTCTTTTCTTCGATCAATTCCTGCAGGCAGTTTAGCTTTTCCCGCAGCGCTTTTTCCCGTTCCGGCTGAGGATCGTCATCATTCCAATGCACCCAATCTTCCAGGTTTTCCGAAATGTCCCGATGCAGCATTTTGCAGAAATCCAGCATGCTCCTGTGAATCTGATGTACATCGTCGCAGGCGGGGGCGCGGTCATCCTCCTCGCAAATCACATAGCAGCTCCAGTAGCTGACAGTGCATACTATGCGGCCTGGCTCGCAGTAACCGTGCACGGAAAACACATCCAGGGTCTGCAAGCCGTGAATAGCCTGGGTGAGCCATTCCATGGCAACGTCAGTCAAATAGCTCAGGTCGTAAGCTGTTTCTTCGCTGCCCAATTGGAACAGCGCCCAGCCCGCATCCGGTTTCCCCAGCATAGCACGCCACTCCCGTTATCAATGAAGCTTTTGGTTCAGCCAGCCTATTAGATCTGCGGTTACTTGGTCCCGATTGATTTCATTGAACAATTCGTGCCGGGCGTCGGGGTACAGCTTCACGGTCACGTCCTGCATGCCGGCGCGCTTGAACTGCTCGGCCACCTGACGGACGCCCTTGCCCATTTGGCCCACCGGATCGCTTTCGCCGGACATAAAGTACACGGGCAAATCCTTAGGCATGGCTTTCAGGCCGCTTTCATCGGTGAGCGCTTCCAGGCCGCCGAAGAAATCGGCGAAGGCTTTGCCGGTAAAGCAGAAGCCGCACAGCGGGTCGGCCACGTATTTGTCCACTTCCTTTTCGTCCCGGCTCAGCCATTCAAAGCCGGTGCGGCCGGGGGCAAAGGGCTTATTGTTGCCCGCAAAAGCGATGCCGTTGACGAAATGGGCGGGCTTTTTGGCCGGAGACAGCTGGGCCATCAGCTTTCCCGCCCGGCACAGGGCCTTGGAATAGAAGCCCGTGCCGGAAAGAATGAGGCCGCTTAACTCTTTGCCGTAGCGGACAGCGTATTCGCGGGCCACGAAGCTGCCCATGGAATGGCCCAGCAGGAAAAAGGGCACGCCGGGATACCGCTTTTGAACGTCCAGCGATACTTCGTGGGCGTCCTCAATCAGCTTGTCCCAGCCCCGTTCATCGGCAAAATAGCCCAGCAGCTCGGCGTCCTTTCCATGGCCCCGGTGATTGCGGCCAACGGCCAGGATGCCCGCTTGATTCAGGGCTCCGGCAGGGCGGGCATAGCGGTCGATATGCTCGGCCATGCCGTGCACAAACTGCACGATGGCCTTGGGAGCGGATTCGGGGGTCCAAACCTGGTAGGCGTCCATGGGAAAAAACCTCCATTCGAGTGGGAGAGGGGAGAGTGCCGAGGGAGTGAACAGCGTGCAGAGTACAGTTTTAGCCTGTTTGAACAAGGGGCGCTGTTCCCATACACATCAGCTATAGAAACTGCACGCTGTGCGCTGAAAACTGTCCTCTCTTTCCACTCTTCCCTCACGCGTCAGAACTGATACAGTCCGACTTTTTTATAGACTTTCCGCAGGGTCTTCTGGGCCAGATACTGGGCGCGCTCGGCGTTGCGCTTGAGCATGCTGTTCAGGCCCTCCTTATCGGAAATGATGGCGTTGTAGCGCTCCTGGATGGGGGAGAGCTCGGCGATGACGGCCTCGGTGACGGCTTCCTTGAGCGCGCCGTAGCCCAGGCCGGAAAGGGAGGAAACGGCTTCCTCCATGCTCTGCTTTTTCAGCACGGAAAGGATGGTGAGCAGATTGCTGACGCCGGGCTTGTTTTCCGGGTCATAGCGGATTTCGCCGTCAGAGTCCGTCACGGCGCGCTTGAGCTTGCGGCGGATATCGTCGGGCTTGTCCAGCACAGCGATAAAGGTGTCTTCGGGGTCGGATTTGCTCATCTTCTTGGTGGGCTCGCTCAGGCTCATGATCTTGGCCGTGGCCTTGGGAATATAGGGGTCGGGAATGGTGAACACATCGCCGTACAGGCTGTTGAAGCGCTGGGCGATGTCCCGGCAGATTTCCACGTGCTGCTTCTGGTCGCCGCCCACGGGCACCAGGTTGGTTTGGTACAGCAGAATATCGGAGGCCATGAGCACCGGATAGGTGAACAGGCCCGCGTTGATATTATCGGCGTGCTTCTGGCTTTTATCCTTGAACTGGGTCATGCGGGAAAGCTCGCCCATATAGGTGAAGCAATTGAGAATCCAGGCCAGCTCGGCGTGGGCGGGCACGTGGCTTTGGCAGTAGATGATGTTCTTATCCGGGTCCAGACCGCAGGCCACGTAAATAGCGGCCAGGGAAGCGGTGCGTTTTCTCAGGTCCGCGGGGTTCTGGCGCACGGTCAGGGTGTGCAGGTCGGCCATGCAGTAGAGGCAATCGGCGTCGTCAAAGAGGGAAAAATTCCGCAGCGCGCCGATATAGTTGCCCAAGGTAATATTGCCGGAGGGCTGAATGCCCGAAAAGACCACTTTGCGTTTTTCTGTGTTATTGGCTTGATTTTCCATGGTGCTTCGATCCCTTCTATAGCGTTTCTTCATTAAAATTATAGCATGGTTTTGAAAAGGTGTAAAGGAAAATTCACGCCGGAAGGCGCGCGGCCCTCCGGCGTGAAAAAAATGGATTGCGTTACCACTTTTTGAACGGGCATTTTTCTTTTTTGAACGCCGCCTTCAGCTCCACCAGGCAGCCGCAGCCCATGCACGTGCCGTTGGACAGCTGGCCGCACGCCCGGCACGCGTTCAGGCGGGCCTGGTAGCTTTCCTCCGCGGCCTTGGCGGCGGGGGGAATACGGCTCAATTGCGACAGAACGTATTTTTCATAGTCCGCCGGGAAGGCTTCCCGCAGCAGGCAGCGCCTGCACAGGGTGGACATGGCTTATTTGATGGCCAGGTGCACGATGCTGCACGGCGGCAGGGAAGCGGTGAGCCCGGTGGGGCTCATGGTGAAGCTGACAAAGGGCTGGTCGGCCACGGTGTCGGGAGCGTCGAAGGTGTTGTGGTCGTCCATATTGCCGGTGAGCATCCGGCCCACCACGTGGCGGGGCTTGAGGCCTTGGGTAACGATTTCCACATCCTGGCTTTCCTCCAGGCCGGGGTTTACCAGCGTCACATGCACGGTGCCGTCGGGCGATAGGGAGGCGGATTCCTGAACGGCGGGCAGGGTGAAGCCTTCGGCGGACAGATCGGGGGAAAGCAGGTGGCTGTCCAGCAGTTCGTTTTCCTGGTGGGGCTGGAAAAGCTTAAAGGCAAAGTAAGTGGGCGTGAGCACCATGCGGGGACCCTCGGTGAGGATCATGGCCTGGAGCACGTTCACCAGCTGGGCAATATTGGCCATATGCACCCGGTCGCAGTGCTTATTGAAAATATTCAGGTTCAGGGCGGCCACCATGGCGTCGCGCATGGAGTTTTGCTGGTAGAGGAAGCCGGGGTTGGTGCCTTCCTCCACGTCGTACCAGGTGCCCCATTCGTCAATAATGAGGCCCACCCGCTTGTCGGGGTCATACTGATCCATGATGGCGCCGTGGGTGCGGATCAGGTCCTCCATTTTCAGGGTCTTTTTCAGGGTTTCATAGTAATCCTGGCGGGTAAAGCCCAGGGCGCTGCCCTTGTGCTGCCAATCGTGCGGCACGGTGTAATAATGGAGGGACAGGCCGTCCATGTATTTGCCCGCGTTTTTCATGAGCACTTCGGTCCAGTGGGTGTCGCCCTCGCTGGGTCCGGCGGCGATTTTGTAAATTTTCGCGTCCGGCCGGTACTGGCGGATATAGGTTTGGTAGCGCCGGTATTCGTTGGCATAGTATTCCGCCGTCATATTGCCGCCGCAGCCCCAGGGCTCGTTGCCCACGCCGAAGTAGGCCACCTTCCAGGCGTCCTCGTGGCCGTGCTGCCGCCGCCAGTCCGCCATGGGGGAAATGCCGTCAAAGGTCATGTATTCCACCCATTCGTTCATTTCCTGCACCGTGCCGCTGCCTACGTTGCCGGTGATATAGGCATCGCAGCCGATTTGGCGGCACAGTTCAAAAAATTCCTGGGTGCCGAAGCTATTGTCCTCGGTGACGCCGCCCCAATGGGTGTTCACCATGCGCTTGCGCCCTTCCTTGGGGCCAACGCCGTCCTTCCAATGGTATTCGTCGGCAAAGCAGCCGCCGGGCCAGCGCAGCACGGGCAGATGGATGGCCTTCAGCGCTTCCACCACGTCGGCGCGCATGCCGTTTACGTTGGGAATTTCCGAATTTTCGCCCACATACAGGCCGCCGTAGATGCACCGGCCCAAATGCTCGGAGAATTGGCCGTGCAAATCCTTGCGGATATGGCCCTTGGTGACGGCGGTATTGATGAAAAGCTGGTTCATGGCGCTGCCTCCTTTATGCTTCCGGTCGGTTCAGTATTTCGTCAATGCGGCGCAGCTCGTCATTTGTCAGGGGCGGCGCGGAAAGAATCTGCACGTTGTCGGTGATCTGTTCGGGGCGGCTGGCGCCAATCAGGGCGGAGGTGACAACCTGATCCCGCAGCACCCACTGCAGGGCCAGATGATGCAGCTTTTGTCCCCGTTCATCGGCAATTTCCTTCAGCGCGCGGATTTTTTGCAGCTTATCGTCCGTCAGGCTTTCGGGCTTGAGGAACCGGGGATCCTTCGCCACGCGGGAATCGGCGGGGATGCCGTTTAAGTATTTGCCGGTGAGCATGCCGCCCGCCAGCGGCGCGAACACGATGCAGCCCACCTGCTCCTGCCGCAGCACATCCGTTAATCCGTTTTCAATCCAGCGGTTCAGCATGGAATAGCTGGGCTGATGGATGAGGCAGGGCGTGCCCAGGCGGCGCAGCTCCCGGATGGCGGCGCGGGCCTGGTCCGGCTGGTAATTGGAAATGCCCACGTACAGGGCCTTGCCGCTGCGAACGATCTGGTCCAGGGCGCCCATGGTTTCCTCAATGGGAGTTTCGGGGTCCGGCCGGTGATGGTAAAACACATCCACGTAATCCACGCGCATGCGCCGGAGGGATTGGTCCAGGGAGGAAATGAGGTATTTCCGGCTGCCCCAATCGCCGTAAGGGCCGTCCCACATGCCGTAGCCCGCCTTGGTGGAAAGGAACAGCTCGTCCCGGTGGGGACGCCAATCCATGTCCATCAGGCGGCCAAAATTGGTTTCGGCTTCCCCGGCGGGGGGACCGTAGTTATTGGCCAGGTCAAAGTGGGTGATGCCGTGGTCAAAGGCGGTGCGCAGCAGGGCCTGCTGGGTGCCGAAGGGGGTGATGTTGCCAAAGTTGTGCCAAAGGCCCAGGGACAGGAGGGGCAGCTTCACGCCGCTTTTGCCGCAGCGGCGGTATTCCATGGTCTGGTAGCGGTTTTCATCGGGAATATACGTCATATTTATCACTCCATTTTAAACATCATTTGCAGCTTGGGCTGGGCGCCGGTTTCCGGGTCCATGACCAATTCCAGCACGTCGTCCATATATTCGTTCCACTTGTCCACGATGGGGCTTTGGGCCTGGGTCTTTTCCGCGAAGGCAATGCCCTTTTCGCACTCGTAATAGCCGAACACGTCCCGGCCATCGCTCCAGATGGTGTAGTTTTTGATGCCGGCGGATTTGAGCAGCTCCAGCATTTCGGGCCAGATTTCATCATGCCGGCGTTTGTATTCCGCCTGCATGCCGGGCTTGATGCGTCCCTTCCAGGCAAAGCGTTCCATAGCGCATTTCTCCTTTTATAATGAAATTTCTTTGGTTTCCAGGGGAGACAGGGCCACATTCAGCTTGCCGCCCTCCGGCAAGGAAACGGCGCAGCTTACCGCTTCCTCGGCGTTGTTGATAACGATGAGGGTGCGGCTGGATGGGTAGTAGGCGGCCTCGGCCCGGTAGTCGTCGGTGACATAGGGGGCTTTGCCGGTCAGGCCCGCGGCGTAGAGCAGAATATCCAGCAGCATCCGGTCCCCTTCGGGAGAATGGCTGAAATCGCTCATATACACGCCCAAGCCCTTGCCAAAGCGGTGCAGGGTGAACTGGGGGCAGTCCGCCGCGCTGAAAAGCACCCGCGCGCCGCCGTCGGTCAGATACAGATGCTCCTTGCAGCCCAAGGCCTCAGGGTCGGTTAGGATAGGCAGCGATTCGTCCGTTTCATACTGCCAGCGGCCATGGCACACCCGCGCGCCGGTGTCCAGGTCCACGCCCAGTACGGGAGCCATGCGGAAATAGGTGTGGTAGCCCGGCACGGCGGAGGGCTCGCCCACGCCGATGAAGGCGCCGCCGCGATGGACGAATTCCGTCAGCTTTTCTACCAGCAAATCGCTCCTCCACGCGTCGCCGCCGCTCCAGGCGTCGCCCGCGCGGCCCGCGTTGATGACCACGTCGGCGCCGTCCAGCGCGCCGTTTTCCGCGTCCTCAAAGGAAAGGAAGCTCACCTCCACCGGCAGGCCGGACAGGGCTTCATTGATGTGGATGAGGGGGTGCATATAGGTTTCGTGAAAATGCCCGCTGAGCGTCCAGCTGCGAAGAGCGCCCCAGGTATGCAGCACCTTGACGCGGATGGGCAGGGCGTAGGCGGGGCCAGCCTTTTGCAGGGCCTTGATGCGGCGGAATTCCTTGCCGATTTGCTCAATGGCGTCCACGAAGGCGGGATAATTCTGGGTCAGGTGCAAATAGCCGCCCAGGCCGATGCGGTCCACGCATTGGCGAAGCAGGGCCCGGCGGGCGTTGCGCCAATAGATCATGGCGTCCTTTTCCGGGTGTCCGCCCTCAGAGAAGGTGGGCAAGCCGCCCAGACCCACGGGGAAGAGGTAGGGATGCAGGCGGATTTCGTGGGTGGGCACCTGGGCGCCGGCGCACAGGCGGCACTCAAAGCCGGAAAAGATGCACTTGATGAGCCCGTCGAACCCGATGGAGGAAAAGCGCTTGCCATAGGGCTCCAGGCCCACCCAGCTGTCATCGTAAAACACATAGGCCTTTTTGCCGTATTTGTGCACGATATCCACCAGCACCTTGGCCTTTTCCGCCACGAAGGCCTGGATAAAGTCCATATAGTCCCGTTTGGCCGGGGTGGGCGGCATATGGGTTACCTGCAGCTTGCGCTGGTTGATAAAGTCCTCCGCCGTCAGGGCGTAGCCGTATTGCTCTTCAAAGGCCCGGAGGGCGGCGGGGCTGACGGTGAAATCATAGCTGCCCCAATCGCAGAAGCGGGCGCGGCGGCGCAGGTCGCTGCCAAAAATCCACACAAAGTTATAAAATAAGGAAGTGAAGCGCACCACCGTGGTATCCGGGTTTTCCTGGCACCAGCTTTCCAGCCACTGCGTAAGGTACGCCCAGGCCAGGGGATGGCGGGGGTCCAATTGGCGCAGATGTTCGCTGGTCCAATGGTTGGTGGTGTGGTTGTACATATTGATTTCTTCCCAAATGCGCCAGGCCAGGAAGGAAACCGTGTATTCGTGCCAGGGCGTGCAGCCCGTTACCTCCACCGCGCCGTTTTTGAGCCGCCAGTTTTCAGCGGGCACCAGCTGGTTGGCCGTTCTGTCCCACACCTGCCAGTAGGGCAGGGCGTCGGGGGAGGCGTTTGCTTCAAATTGCTCCGTAAAATAGCCGTCCAGGGGCTGCAGCGTTACGGTGCTTCCCTGGGCCACCACGGGGTCCGAGCACAGAAAGGTTTGCTGCTGGCTGTCCGGGTGGGCCTGGGCGAAGGCGTTGTGCTGGCGGATGATGCAGATGGTGGAATAGATGCCGTAGCCCGCCTGCACGATCTCATCCGAAAGGCGCGTGCCGTCGCTGTCCCGGATCACGTCGGCCCCCCATTTTTTTGCCAGCTCCAAGGTGAGCCCCTCATAGCCCGCTTCGCCGGGCAGTGTAAAATCCCCGTGATCGTATTCGTTTGCCATGCTCGTTTCCTCCATTGTGAAAACTGCCGCCGCCGCGCGCGGGATTTTCTTTTTTGCCATTTGGATTATAGCAAATAATCGGGGGGACTTCAATAAGAAATGGGAAAGATTTGGCCTTTTTCAACCAAAATGGTTGAATCCGGTCAGAATCGTGAAAAAAGAAGGAAATAGAAATGCGCAGAAAAGGTTGACAAGGGAAGATAGAAAAATGTATAATCTTGATTGTAGAAAAATGCAGGGTTCAAACCAAGAAAGACAAATAATCGGGCAAAAAAGAGATCAAAACGCACTGAAACGAACGAAGAAAAGCGGGGTCGCATATGGATTATCGTGAAATTGCGGATCGGGTGCTGGGCATGCTTCAGCGGGCGGACGGAAACGATCCTTCCCGCGGGCATTTGACCATGAACAACTGGGAATGGCCCACGGGCGTGGCGCTGTACGGCATTTACAAGACCTATCAGCAAAGCGGCGATAAGGCCATTTTGGCTTATTTGGAGGGCTGGTACGCCGATATGCTGCACCGGGAGCAGCAGCCCCACCGGAACGTGAACACCGTGGCCCCGGTGCTGACGCTTACCTGCCTGTACGACGAAACGAAGAACCCGGAATACCTGCCCGTCATCGAAAGCTGGATCGACTGGGTGATGAAGGAAATGCCCCGCACCGAATACGGCGGCTTGCAGCACTGCACGGTGTGGAACAAGCATTACCAGCAATTGTGGTGCGACACGCTGTTTATGGTGTGCCTGTTCCTGGGCAAGGCGGGCGTGGTGCTTTCCCGGCCGGAGCTGATTGAGGAAGCGGAATACCAGTTCCTCATGCACATCCGCTATTTGCAAAACAAGGTGAACGGCCTGTTTTACCACGGCTGGACCTTTGACCGCCGCCACAATTTCGCCGAAGCCTTCTGGGCGCGGGGCAACGCCTGGTTCACCGCCGCCGCCGTGGAGCTTTACGATATCACCAAGCGGGACAACGCCGCCATGCGCATGATCCATTCCGCCTGGCTGGACCAGGTGCTGGCCCTGTGGAAGTACCAGCGGGTGAACGG
>CAMOHY010000041.1 GCA_946615495.1 uncultured Clostridia bacterium | reverse complement strand
AAGCCCTTGCGAAGGCTCAGGGCAAGACCGTGGCTTACATCAAGCAGGTCATCGCCGACCTCCACGAATTCAACCCCATGATGGGCCATCGCGGATGCCGCCTGACCGTTACCTATCCCGAAATCGCCGTGATGCAGACCAGCGCCATCATCAAGGCCGCTCTGGCTGTGAAGGGCCGTCATGCTGATTGGAACGTGGTTCCCGAAATCATGATTCCCTTGGTCGGCGAAGTGAAAGAATACAAATTCGTTAAGAACATCGTGGTGGAAACCGCGGACAAGCTCATCAAGGAAGCCGGCTCCGACCTCAAGTACGAAGTGGGCACCATGATCGAAATCCCGCGCGCCGCGCTGACCGCTGACGACATCGCCAAGGAAGCGGACTTCTTCTGCTTCGGCACCAACGACCTGACTCAGATGACCTTCGGCTTCTCCCGTGACGACGCCGGCAAGTTCCTGCCCGCCTACTACGCCAACAAGATCTATGAGTCCGATCCCTTCGCCCGTTTGGACACCGTGGGCGTTGGCAAGCTGATGAAGATGGCCGTCACCCTGGGCCATGAAAGCAACAAGAACATTCACTGCGGTATCTGCGGTGAACATGGCGGCGATCCTTCCTCCATCGAATTCTGCAACGAAATCGGCCTGAACTACGTCTCCTGCAGCCCCTTCCGGGTGCCCATCGCCCGCCTGTCCGCTGCTCAGGCTGCCATCAAGGCCAAGAAAAAGTAATTCGTAAGGGTTACTTTCCCGCAATCAACCGGGGCCGCCGCATAGCGATATGCGGCGGCCCTTTTAGCGCATCGGCAAAGCCGATGCTTCCGAAAAAAGTGAAGGATCACTTTTTTCGGGATGCAAATTTTCTTGTTCGCCCAAGGGCTCACGGCCAGAAAATTTGAGGGGAATGAAAAATTCTTCCGCGGGGGCAAGCTCCGCTCCAGAATTTTTCTCCTCGCGGCGTACACGCCGCCGCTGCGGATGAAAGGATTCGCGCCTCCAACTTGCATTTTTTTCAATGCTTTTCCTAAATAGTGCTTTGCAGATCATCTGGAAGCGGCTTTCAGCCGGTCCTGCGGATTGTTGATGATATGGCAAAATAAAACTTGTACGCTGTTCACTCCTTGCTTTATACATTGCCCGACAAAAATTTTTTTCGTTTCCCCCGTGAGGATTTTCCTCCCCGCGCCGTCTAATAGGTGTAGCGCGTTACAAGAGGTGAGGATATGGACAAGGATTTCTTCGTGCAGGAGATAGACAAAAACAGCGATAAGCTGTTTCGCGTGGCCTACGTCCTGCTGGAAAACAGGGAGGACTGCCGGGACGCCATGCAGGAAACCGCCCTGAAGGCCTGGGAAAAACGGCATACCCTGCGGCAAACGGCGTATTTTTCCACCTGGATCACCCGCATCTGCATCAACGCGTGCCGGGATATCCAGCGGAAAAGAAGGCGCACCGTTTCCCTGGAGGAAGCGCCGGAGCCCTTCGCCCCAGCGCCGGACCCAACGCTTTCCCTGGCCCTCAGGAGCCTGCCTGAAAAGCTGCGGCTGCCGCTGATGCTGCAATACAGCGAAGGCATGAGCTATTCGGACATTGCCCGCGCCCTGCGCACCACAGAATCCACCGTCCGCGGCCGCATTCACCGCGCTAAGGAACAATTAAGAAAGGAGCTGGAGGTATGAACAAGCGAAAGCTGGAGGAAATGGACCTGCGTGCCGCGTTTCCCGAAATGCCGCAGGATTGCCATGACGCGCTCCTCCGCGCCGCCCGCTCCGCCGGAACGGAGGAAACGAAAATGAAACATTTCACTGTAAAAACCGTGCTGCTCACCGCCCTGCTGGTCATTTTTACCACCACCGCCGCCGTGGCGGCCACCGAAGCCCTGGGCTGGACCGATTTCTTCTCTCAGTATTACGGCACTCAGGTACCCGCCGCCGCCCAGCGCATCATGAAGGAAGAATGGAACCGGCATCACTTCTCCCTGGGCCCTGTGTCCTATGATGTGCAGGAGCTTTACTGCGACGGCCATATCGCCATGGCCTCCACCGTGATAAAAATGGAGGACGGCGGCAAGGCCCTGCTGCTGGGCGAAGGCTTTGAACCAAGCGACGCCCTGGGCGCCAACGGCGAAAACGGCGCCGCCCTGGCCGGGCAGCTGGGCCTGAGCCCCAGCGCTACCTGGCTGGACGCCGCCAAGGAGCTGAAGCTGCCCCTGTACCGGGTGCGCGCCATTCTGGAAGTGCCGGAAGCCTTAAGCGACGGCGTGGAAACGGAGGACCCCCTGTATAACGACGACGGCAGCCTGACCTACTTCTCCCTCTGCGAAATGAACGGGACAGCCTACGGCGAAAAAATCGCCTGCCAATTGTTCCTGCGCCTGGCGGAAATCGATTTGGAAACCGGCGATGAACAGAATGTGTCCGCCAGCCGGGAAACGCTGGAAATATTCCTGGAAGCGCCGGGCGGCCAGTTTGACCGGAAATATGAAGATATTTCGTTTGGCGGCTTCCAGCTGGATACCGTTCATATGGAATGGATGCCCGCGGGGCTCTACCTTTTCAGCACCTTTACCGCCCAGGACGGCGTCACCCAGGACCAGGCCTATGAAACGCTGTACCGCGTGGATTGGGTGGATGAAAACGGCGTATCCTTCCCCCGCGGCCTGAGCCTCACCGAAAGCCTGGACACCGGCGCTTGGCCCGCCGTCACCTTGAAGCAGATGATCTCTGTGGACGCCATTCCGGAACACATGTCCATCCGCGTGCCGGACGGCCAGCTCTTTGCCATCAAGTAATACTGTTAGAATTTTCTGGGGGGAACCGCTCTTTGGAGCCCAAAGAGCGGTTCCCCCCATTCCCCCTTCCGAGAAAAGCGATAGGGAAAATCAATCCTATTTTTTTATATCATGTCTACTTTTTATAAGGCAGTAGTATAATCCATAACCCCAAACAATAAACCCCAAAATCACGCCGCCTGTATTCGCTCAGACCGCCAAAAATCCAGGCTGCATCGAAGGGCCCGCAGGACCGGGTTTGCCGGTCCGCGGAGCAACAGCACGCCGCTTTGAATTTTACGCTTGTGCGTTTTCCTTCATCCATTCCAACGCTTTCCCGTAGCCCTCAAAGCCCAGGCCGATGAAGTGGGCCTGGCAGGCCATGCCCGCGTAGCTGAGCTGTCGGAAGGGCTCCCGCTTGGAAATGTCCGTCAGGTGCACCTCCGCCGCGGGCAAATTGACCGCCTTCAGCGCGTCCAGAATGGCCACGGAGGTGTGGGTGTAGGCGGCGGGATTGATGATAATACCGTCCGCCTCCCCGTAGGCTTCTTGAATTCTGTCCACCAGCGCGCCTTCGGAATTGCTTTGGAATATGTCCACCTCCACCCCCAGCTCCCGCGCTTTTTTCAGGATATAGAGCTGTAGGTCCTCGTAGGTTTCCGCGCCGTACAGGTGCTTTTCCCGGATGCCCAGCATGTTCAGGTTAGGTCCGTTCACAACCAGCAGCTTCATCAAATCCCTCCCGTAATGCTTCCACGGCCTGGAGGACCGTGCCCAAATTGTCGATAGAAAAGCTGGCGCAATTCCGGTACAGCGGCGTGCGCTCTTCCTCCATGCGCCTGAGAGCCTCCGGCCCCGTGGACAGGGGCCTGCCCTGGGTGCTCAATTGCGCCGTGGGCCGCTTTACCCAGGCGATTACGCCGTTTTGCCAAAGAGCGCGCACATTTTCCTTCCGCAGCACGGCGCCGCCGCCCGCGGCGATAACGCAGCCGCTTTCCTTGCCGAATTCACGGACCATTTCGCTTTCCATGTTCCGAAACGCTTCTTCCCCCTGGCTGGCAAAAATATCCGGAATGGGCCCGCAGCGCTTTACGATTTCCTCGTCCAAATCGATAAACCGCTTGCCCATCCGCCGGGCGCATTCTTTTCCCAGGGTGGTTTTTCCGCTGCCCGGCATGCCCACCAGCACCAGGTTCATGCACTGCCTTCGCACGCTGCGGAAAGCTTCGCTGGCTTTTCCCTCCGGGATATCTTTTTCAAGAAACAGCCGGGCCGCGTACCAGGCCTGAGCGGCAAGCATCCACAGCCCGTCTACTGCGGGAATGCCCCTTTCCTGGGCATCCATGAGCAGCGCCGTGCGGGCCGGGTTGTAAATCACGTCCGCCACGCCGCAAAGCCGGGGAAAACGGGAAATGTCCACAGGCGCCACCAGGTTATGGGGGTACATGCCCACCGGCGTCGCGTTGATGATGATCTCCACATCGCTGTGGCAATGGTACAGCGCTTCATAGGTGACGGGCCCTCCGCGGGACACCACCACCGTTTCCCCGGCCCCCTCCGCCCGGCAGGCGGCCTGCGCCGTCAGCGAGGTGCCGCCACTGCCCAAAATCGCCACCTTTTTGCCGCCCAGGCGGATGCCCGCCCGCGCCAGCATGGCCAGCATACCCGGCAGATCGGTATTATCCGCATACAGCCTGCCGCCGCGCACCGTGAGCGTATTGGCGCTGCCCACGGCCCGCGCCGCGGGCGATATTTCGTCGCAAAAGGGCAGCACGGCTTTTTTGTAGGGAATGGTCACGTTCAGGCCACGGAAATCCCGCCGCTTCAGCGTTTCTTCCATTTCGGCCCTTGTCATGGGGTACAGCTTATATTCGTAATCCCCGAAAACCCGGTGAATTTGGGGGGAATAGCTGTGGCCCAGCTTTTCCCCGATCAGGCCAAATTCCATTTAGCGCATCTCCTCATAATTGCCCAGGAACACAAATTGGTCCGAATCCTGCTTGAGCCGCTCCATCAGCGCCCGAATGGCGGGGTCCAGAATGGAAGCCTCAATGTCGAAAAAGAACCGGAATTCAAAATCCTTGCCGGGAATGGGGCGGCTTTCCAGCTTGGTCAGGTTCACGTTCATCACGGATATGTGGGAAAGGAGACGGTACAGGCTGCCGGGCCGGTGGGCGGCGCTGAGCATGAGGGAAATTTTGTTGGCCCCCTCGTACACCGTTAGGTCCTTGGCGATACAGATGAAGCGGGTAAAATTATTGTCCGTATCGCTCACCGCGTCGCTGAGCGTTTCCAGGCCGTAAAGCTGCCCGCATGCCTGGGAGGCGATGGCGGCCAGGTCCTTCCTGCCTGCCTGGGCCACGAAGGCGGCGGAAACGGCGGTGTTTTCCATCGGCGTCGCCTGGATGGAAGGGTGGGACGCTAAAAACGCGCCGCACTGCCTGATTGCCTGCTCGTGGGACACCACCTCCCGGATATCCGAAAGCTTCGTCCCCGGCAGGGCCAGCAGCCGGTGGTCGATGCGCTGCCGGCCGGCGCGGACGATGTGGAAATGGTGCTTTTCCATTAAATCATACACCTGGGTAACGGACCCGGCTGTGCTGTTTTCAATGGGCAGCACGCCAAAGGGGCACATGCCCTTTTCCACCGCGTTGAACACATCGTTGAAGGTGTTCATATACAAAATATCCGCAAATTCAAACATCCGGTCCGTGATCTTTTGGGAATAAGCCCCTTCCGTGCCCTGGCAGGCCACCATGACCCGCTGGGGCATTTTTTTCTGCATGTTCCGCGCCGCCCGCTCCAATTCCTCCGTCAGCGGGGATTGGGCGCGCAGCTGTTCCGCCTGGTACGCCCGGCTCACATTGAAAAGCGTTTGATAGAGCAGCTTGGCGTAATGCTCCATGTCCTCCCCCGCCGCCAGCGACACCCGGTTGATGATCTGGCGTTCCCGGCCGGTATCCAAAATGGGCAGTCCATTTTCTTTCTTATAGGCGGCCACCTGAGTCACCAGGCGCATGCGCTGGGAAAACAGGTCAATAAGCTGATCGTCGATTTGGTCCAGTTTGCCGCGAATCTCCTGTAAATCCATTTCCATGCTTCATTCTCCTTGCAGCATCAGGTCGGTTAGCATCAGCGCGGTCACGGCTTCCACAACGGGCACCGCGCGGGGCACCACGCAGGGGTCGTGCCGGCCCTGAACGGTGAGGGCGCCTTCCTTCATGGTCCGAAGGTCCACCGTTTGCTGGGGCAGGGCAATGGAGGGCGTGGGCTTGAAGGAAACGAGAAAATGCAAGGGCATTCCGGTGGAAATGCCGCCTAAAATGCCGCCGCAGTGGTTGGTGGAGGAAACGACGCTTCCATTCTGGACGCGGTACGCGTCGTTATTTTCGCTGCCATAGCGCCGCGTATCGCCGAACTGGACGCCCTTCACCGCCGGAATGCCAAACAGCGCCTGGCTGATTTTTCCCTCCAGCCCACCGAAATAGGGGCCGCCCAGGCCGGGCCGCAGGCCGGTGACCAGGCAGCGCACGTCTCCATCCACGCTGTCCCCCGCCTGACGGGCCTTTTCGATTTCCTGGCGCATTTTTTCGCCCTTTTCCTCATCGATTACCGGAAACGCGCCCGGCGCGTACAACGGCAGGGCGGGCTGCACCGTGTCCGGCACTGCGTCCAATATACCGCCGACGCGGGCAATATGAGCGGCGAGCGATACGCCCAAACGCTCCAATTCCTGCATGCACAGGGCCCCGGCAAAGCAGACAGGCGCCGTCAGCCGGGCGGAAAACGCGCCGCCGCCCCGGCCATCCCAGGCTTTTCCATACTTGCGCCAGGCGGCCAGATCGGCGTGGCCGGGCCGGGGAAGGGCCTGCAGGGCCGCATAATCGCCGGAGCGGGTATTGGTGTTGCGGATAAGAACGGCAATGGGCGCGCCGCAGGTTTGCCCTTTTTCGTTCAGGCCGGACAGAATTTCCGGTTCATCCGCTTCCTTTCGCGGCGTGCTCCAGGCGTTCTGCCCTGGAGCGCGGCGGGCCATAAAGGCGGCCAAACGGTCCCGGTCGATGGTTCTTCCGGCCGGAAAGCCGTCGATCACGCAGCCGACGGCGGGGCCGTGGGACTGGCCGAACACCGTCAAGCGCAGCTTGTCCCCTATACTGAAATCAGCCATGAAGTTGACCTCCCAACGCTTCAAAGTCCTGCCAGAAACCGGGATAGGATTTGTTCACCGCTTCCGCGCCCAGAACCGTCACCGGCCCCTGGCAGGCCGTGGCGGCGATGGCGGCGCTCATGACCACCCGGTGGTCGTTCATGCCGTCCACCGTGCCGCCCTTTAATTGCGTTCCGTGGATGACGAGCCCGTCCGGCTCCTCCACGGCGTCGCCGCCCAAGGCGCGGATGGTTTTGGCCATGGCGGATAACCGGTCCGATTCCTTCAGCCGCAGCCGGGCGGCGCCCACAATCCTGGTGGTTTGGCCCGGCACAGCCGCGGCCACGGCGGAAAGAATGGGCATTAAATCCGGCGTATCGCTCACATCAATTTCCCCGCCGATTTGGGAAAGCAATGCTTCAACGGCCTTATCCCCCTGGCAGGAGGCGGCGTTTAAGCCTTCCACCGCAACGGCGCTGCCCAAGGCGTTGGCCCCCAGATAGAAGGCGGCGGCGCTCCAATCGCCCTCCGCCTCCACCGTGCCGGGAGACACGTATTTTTGCCCGCCGGGAACGCGCCACCCGTTTTCCGTTTCCTCTGCGCGGACGCCGAACTGCCGGAGAACGGACAGGGTCAAATCCACGTAGGGCTTGGATTCCAACGGGGAAGTATACGTGAGGGTGCTGTTCCCCTGCAGCAGGGGCAGGGCGAACAGAAGGCCCGAAAAATATTGGCTGCTCACGTTTCCCGGCAGGGCAAAATTTCCGCTTTCCAGTCCGCCGCAGACGGTGAGCGGCAAAAGGTCTCCCTCTATTTGAGCGCCATGGGCCCGCAGCGCTTCCAAAAGCGGCGCGTTGGGCCGGCTGGGCAGGCGGCCATCGCCGGTAAAGGTAAAGCGGCCTTGAAAAAGCGCGCATACCGGCAAAAGAAACCGCAGGGTGGACCCGCTTTCGCCGCAGTTCAGCCGGGCGCTCAGGGGCCAAAACACCGAGCTGATTACCTGCAGCCTGTCCCCTTCCCAGCGCGATACGGCGTTCAGCGCGTTCACGCAGCGCAAAGTGGCCTCGATATCCGCGTTCCGGGCGGCGGAACAGATGATCGTTTCTTCAAAGTCATCCTGAGGATGCTGGGAAAGGGCGGCGGCAATCAGCAGCCGGTGCATGTGGGATTTGGAGGAAGGCGCCTTCACCCGGCCCCGCAGCTTCCCCGGTTCAATCGCGGCAATCATCATGTTTCCCCCGTGCCCTTGGCAAAGTAAGCGGGCAGCTCCGCTATATCGATGGTTCTCAGAAAACATTGACCGATCTTTTCCGGCAATACCAGCGTGATTTTTCCGCCCCGGCGTTTTTTATCGCGGAGGGCGGCCTGATAAAGCTCCGCCGCCGGATAGGGCGGCGCGGTGGGCAGGCCGCAGGCGGCGCAGGCGGCTTCTATTTCCGCCGGGTCCATGCCCGCCGCCCTGGCCGCCATCACCATGCCAATGGCCACGCCCTGGCCGTGGGTCAGGGTAAAATGGGAGCATTTTTCCACCGCGTGGCCGAAGGTGTGGCCCAGGTTCAAAAATTGGCGCTTGCCCTCGTCGTGTTCATCCGCTGTGACGTAATCCCGCTTAATGGACACGCACCGGGCGATGGCGCTTTCCCTATCGGCCTTCCAGGCTCCGGCTTTCATGGCGTTAAACAGCGCCGGGTCCGCTAAAATGCCGTATTTAATCATTTCGGCGCTGCCGTCCCGAATCAGTTCGGGCGGCAGATCAGCCATCACATCCGTATCGCAAAGCACGATTTCCGGCTGATGAAAGGCCCCGGCCATGTTTTTTCCCGCCGCCAGGTCCACCGCCGTTTTGCCGCCCACAGAGGAATCCACCGCCGCCAGCAGGGTGGTGGGAATCTGCGCAAAGCGCATGCCCCGGCCATACACCGCCGCGGCGAAGCCCGCCAGGTCGCCAGGCACGCCGCCGCCCAGGGCCACCACCAAATCGGACCGGGAAATTTCCATCTCTCCCAGCCATTCCAGGGCCTGGGCCAAGGTTGCCATGGTCTTTTGCCGCTCCCCGTGGGGAAAAGCCCACAGGCAGGGGGCAAAGCCCGCCGCCTTCAGGCTTTTTAGCGCCTTGTCCCCGTACAGCCCCGCCACGGTGTCGTCCGTAATGACGGCGGCCCTGCAGGGCTTCACCGCCTGGGCGATCCATTGCCCGGCCTTTTCCATCAGCCCCGGCCCGATCAGCACTTCATAGGCTTTGGAGGCCTCGATTCTTACCCGTTCCATCTTTATTCCTCACTTTGCGTATCTGGGGTCAAGCAATGGCTTTCCATCCTTATCCACCAACAGCGTAATGCCCCCAATATTCGTCCAATGGGCCATCAAATACTGAACGCCTGTTTCTTTATCCACGATGATCCGGGTGCCTTCCATAAAGCCTTCCTTTTCCACAAACTCAAACCGATTGCTCATATTCTTTGCCTCCTTTTTTCTGTATGCGTTCCTGCCACCGGCGCAGGGACAGTATAACTTTAAGGCAAGAAAAATGCCAGAAGAAAGCTTCCAATCATACGCTGTTCGGGCCCAAATGTCAAAAGAGCCGTTCAGCGGTCAATCCTCCAGGGCTTCCTTCATTTCCCGGCCTTCCTTTAATAATTGCCGGAGCCTTTCTTCGTCCCGATCCCGCAATGCGTCCCGGTACTCGGTGAGCCGGTCGATCAAATGCTGGGTTTCGTTCAAAAGCAAATCGCCGTTTTCCAGGAAAAGCTCGGTCCACATTTTCTCGTTCAGCCTGGCCACACGGGTCATATCCTTAAAGCTGCCCGCGGAAAAGCCCCGATGCTTGGGCGCCAGCGGCGTTTTCACATAGGCGCTGGATACCACATGGGCCAATTGGGAGGTGAAGGCGATCATTTCATCGTGCTCTTGGGGCGTGGTAAAGCGAACGCGGCCAAAGCCAATGGAAAGAAAAATTTCCTTCGCCCGGCGGATGGTTTCAATCTCCGTGCCGGGGGCCGGGGCCAGAATCATGGAGGCATTTTCAAACAGGTCGTCCTGAGAAAAGGAAAAGCCGCTGCGCTCCCGCCCGGCCATGGGGTGGCCGCCCATAAAAACGGCCCGCTTCCCTTCAAAGGCAGGATACAGCCTGTCGCACACGAACCGCTTCACCCCGCAGCAGTCGATTACCAGTCCGCCGGGCCTAAACGCGCTCAAGCGCGCCAAAACCCAGTCCACCGCCGCCTGCGGGTACAGGGCAACCAGCACCACGTCGCATTCGCCCAGGTTTTCCTCCGTCAGCTCCCCGTCGATTGCGCCGAACATTTTCGCCTGCAAAAGCGCGGTCTCGTTCAAATCCGTCCCGTACACCGCGTTATCCGAATGAAATTTGATGCTCCGGGCCAGGGACCCGCCGATGAGGCCCAGGCCCACAATGCCGAAAATCATAGCGCGCTCACCTCACAGCTCCGTCATTTCCATGTACCGGCGATAGGTGGTAAAGCCTACCGCCTCATAAAACTTCAGCGCCTCCTGGTTGAATTCCCACATGTTCAATTCAATGCGGGCCACGCCCTTTTCCTTCGCCCATTCCCGGATGAAGGCGATCATTTCCGTGCCCACGCCCTGGCGGCGGAAGGCGCTGTCCACGCAGAATTCGTCAATGTCCAGAAAATCCCGTTCCTTCATGAAGGGATTTTCCGGCTTGTAAATGCGGTGCAAAACGGCAAACCCGGCGATTACGCCCTCCCGCTCGCTGACCGCGATTTCCTGGGCGGGGTCATTCCAAATCGTGTAAAGATGATTCTGCAGCTCCTGCGAAAAGCCCGGCTTGAATACCTCCGGCTTCCCCTGCACGTGCAAATCGTTCACCTGCCGGCGCAATTCGTTTATCCGGCCCAAATCTTCCTCTTTCGCAAACCGTACCGACATAGCGGACCATCCTTTCTTCCCTTTATCTGCACGCATAGGGCCGCACGGCGAACACGCTCTTGGCCACGTCGTCGAAGGCGTCGGGGGTCAGGGACTGGGCGCCGTCGGACAGGGCGTGGGGCGGGTCGTTATGCACCTCGATCATCAGGCCGTCGGCGCCTGCCACGGTGGCGGCCAGGGCCATGGGCTTTACCAGATGGGCGTAGCCGGTGGCGTGGCTGGGGTCCACGATGACGGGCAGATGGGTGAGGCGGCGCAGCACGGGCACGGCGGCCAAATCGAGCGTGTTGCGGGTGGCGGTTTCAAAGGTGCGGATGCCCCGCTCGCACAGGATCACCTGCTCGTTTCCCCCGGCCATAATGTATTCCGCGCTCATGAGCCATTCCTGAATGGTGTTGGCCAGGCCGCGCTTGAGCAAAATAGGCTTGCGGATTTGCCCCAGCTCCTTGAGCAATTCAAAATTCTGCATGTTCCGGGCCCCCACCTGAATCACGTCCACATCCTCAAACAGCGGCAGATGGTTCACATCCATAATTTCCGTCACGATGGGCAGCCCCGTTTCCTTTTTTGCCAGCAGCAGCAGGCGGATGCCCTCCTCGTGCAGGCCCTGGAAGGCGTAGGGAGAGGTGCGGGGCTTAAACGCGCCGCCGCGGAGCAGCTTCGCCCCCGCGGCCTTGACGCGCTGGGCCACATAAACGATCTGCTCCTCCGTTTCCACAGAACAGGGCCCGGCGATGATTTCAAAGTGCCCGCCGCCGATTTTTACCTCGTCGTTCACGCTGACCACCGTGTCCTGGGCGTGGAACTTGCGGTTGGCGTTTTTATAGGGCTCCTGCACCCGCTGCACGTTTTCCACGATCTCCAGGGATTTAATAACGTCGATATCCAGGCGGGACGTATCGCCAATCAGGCCCATGATGGTCTGGCTGGCGCCAACGGACATATGGATATCAAACCCCATGGATTTGAGCCAGGAGCTCAGGTTGTCCACCTGCTTTTGATCCGCCTGATTTTTCAGCAGAATAATCATTTTTTCATCCTCCAAATTCAAGTAATGAAAAAGGCCTTGCGATGGCATCCCACCGCAAAGCCCGCGACCTGACGATCGAAAACCTTTACATGCGGCAGCATGCCTTGCCAGCAAAGCCGGTAAAGCTAAAGTAATAATAAGCCGCGCGCAAGGTCCGCATGAAAAAATCCTCCGCTTCCAATCGTTCCCATACAGCATACCACACTCCCCCGCCCCGGTCAAGAGTTCCCGCCTGTTTTTTCATTGTATTGCATAGCAGCATGCGAATGGATCTTGTATTCATACGAAAAAAATCGCTTCGCCGCAAGCCGGGAAGCGAAAATGATATTGCTTGAAACAAGGAGTGAACAGGGGCTGTCTCGCAAACAAAAAAGCGCACAAAAAGTCAGTTGATTCAACGTGTTTCATACGGGCGGATGATATCCGCCCCTACA
>CAMOHY010000040.1 GCA_946615495.1 uncultured Clostridia bacterium | reverse complement strand
CGGTCCGAGGAGCGGCTGAAGGCCGCTTCCTCTATCAATTTGCGGCCGTAAAATGAGCATTTTTAGGCTGAACTGCCTAAAAATGCCATTTTACAGCAAATTGATGTTCCCATTGAAAGACTGCTTGCAGACTTTCGATGGCAGAGCATCGACTTTGTCGATGCTCTGAAGGCCCTGACCAAGCAGAGCCTTTTTTTGTTGGCAAGATTTCAGGGATTTTCCGCCGCGAACGCCTCCGCGGCCTCGATGACCCAGCGGATGCGCTGGCGGTCAATATCCTTGGGCAGGGAACAGTCCGCGCCGAGGATGACGCCCTCCTGCCCGGCATCCTGCAAAAGCTTTTTTGTAAACGCCTGAATAGCTTCCTTGCTGCCTTTGTGCAGAAGCTGGCCCTCCCGGTTGTTGAAGCCGCCCAGCACCGCGCGGCCGCCAAAGAAGGTTTTGCCTTCCTTTAGCGAAATGCCTTCCACATCCACATCCCAATTGACGAGCTTTGTTGGATACCCCTTCCAGCGCTCCAAGCGGTCCGGCACGTTATCCCAGCCGCACAGGTGCAAAAGGTTGGTGTCGGAAAGCGCGCAGGCAGCTTCCACCACCTTTTCTTCCGTGGGACGGATTATCCGGGCGTATTCCTCATCGGTGAAAAGCCCTTCCTCCGCCCCCTGCAGGCAGAGCATCATGCCGGTGACGCCGCTTTCCTTGAGTACGCGCTCAATCATATAAATCGTGTCCTCACAGATTACGTTCAGCGCGTGAAGGGCCGCGGCCTCGTCGGCATGAATCAGCTCCAGAGCAGCGTCCTGGCCGATGGCGTGCTTCAGCGTGGCATAGGGCGAAAAGGCGTTGTAAAAGGTAATGGCTTCGCCGTGCAGCGCTTCATTGATTTGTGCGGCCCGCTCCGCCTGACCCCGCACGTAGTAGGAATCCCGTCCCTGGGGCCGGAGCGCGCTGAACTCCGCCGGGGCCGCCGCCCCATTCAGCGGATAAATAAAGAACTCGTCGCACATCATTTTCAGGATATCCTCGCCGCTTTCTATGAAAAACCGCAGGTGCTCCCGCACGGTTTTTTCCGGCGGCAGATTGCCAAAGTGATGCCAGAAGCACACCGGCACCCGGTCGGGCCTTTCGCCCCGCAGCGCGGCCTCCACCCGTTCCTTCTTGGTCATAATCTCAATCCCCCTTCTGGTTGCAGCAATATGAATGATACCCAGCGTTCAAAGCCGCCCAAAGCCTTTGCTGGTTTTTATTATAGCACAGTTTGAATGGAAAGCATATGCCATATTTTTTCTCCAATAAATCCATTCGGAAAATTCCCGTATTTTTCGTTCGGATCGTTTTTTAACTGCGCGTGACGTTCTCCTGGAGGAGAAGAAATGCTGAATAAAAAATATGCGTCTTAAGCCTCAAGCTTTTCTATTCAAGCTTGAAATAAATCAGTTTATACATTTATTTTCGGGGCTACCGCGGCGAAACCATGTCCGCCGAAGCGGCCATTACCGCCATTATTTGCATGCAGCCCTATGTACATGATACGCGGGATTACGCCCTGAACCGTATTGCGGGCACGCTGATCGGCGCGGCCTGGGGCTTTCTGTTTCTGCTGGTCGTTCCCTTGTTTCCCGCCGTCACCGGCATACCGCTTTATGCGCTGATGGGCCTGGGCATTTTGATTTCGCTTTACAGCGCCGTGGTTATCCGCGAAACGGCTTGCGCAGCGTCCTCAGGACCCAGGCGGGGCTTTCCGGCGGCAGCGGCTTATATTTCTACGCCTGTCAAGCCAATGTGCAGTGCGCCGAAGAGCAGCTGACGCTTTTGATGCGGGAAAAGGAGCCCCGGCTGAAAGAGAAAGAAGTATTCTTGGAGAAGGGCTTTCGCTCGGGGCACGACGCCGTTCATTTGATGCACATTTTGAGCAATCTGTATGAGCCTACTCACCTTTTGTCCTGGCTCAAGGGCCGGGCGGACAAATAAAAAATTTATATTTATCCACCGGTAAAAAAACGAAAAAGATACAGGATATGCCCTTCCTTTGTATTGACATGGAAAAAGCAAACATTATAATGAAAAATATCCCGGAATTTCCGGGCGGGTCTGGGGCGCGGCGAGGGATGGCTTTAATGCGCATGCCCACGCCATGGCGCTTTTCCCGGCCGGTTCCCATGGGATAAAAGCGGAGGCGGCGGGCAGCCTTCTTCCGCTTTTTCATTGAGAACAGAAAGCAGATGAAGAATTGAAGATTGCTATTCCCATTCCTCCGGAGGACCGGTACCCCAATTATTTCGCGGCGCTGAGCGCCTTGGGCGCGGAAGGAATCAAGGCGCCGCGGGACGTGGACCCGGCGGCGTTTGACGGCCTGCTTCTTCCCGGCGGGGACGACGTGGACCCAAGCAATTACGGCCAGGAGATGGCGGGGGCTGTGGATACGGACCCGGCGCTTGATGAACTGCAGCTGGCGGTGATAGACCGGTTTTTCAAGGCTGGCAAAATGATTTTCGGCATTTGCCGGGGACATCAGCTTTTGAACGTGTACTTTGGCGGCACCCTGATTCAGGATTTGCCCAATGGGCGCATTCATGACTGGGATCAGGGCCAGTCCGTGGACAAGGCCCACGGCACAGCCGCGCTTTCCGGCTCCTGGCTGGAAAAGCTGTATGGCCCTGCCTTTCCCACCAACAGCGCCCATCACCAGGCTGTGGACCGGTTGGGAAAGGGACTGATTGTGGATCAAAGGGCCGGGGATGGGGTAATTGAGGGAATGCACCATGAAAGCGGCCGTGTATTCAGCGTGCAGTGGCACCCGGAGCGCATGTGCTTTGGCCACGCCCGGCCAGACACCGTGGATGGCGCCGTGGCGCTGCGCTGGTTCCTTACCCAATGCGAAAAGCATTCGCTTTGATTGAACCATGGCCCTTTCGCTATGGAAAAATAAAGAAGGAGTGACACGGAATGAAAAGGTTGATCCGAACGCTGTGCCTGCTGCTGACGCTTTGCGTGGCGGCGGGAGCGGCCGCCCCCGCTCTGGGCGAAAACGGCGCTGCCCAGGCGATCCTGGATGGGAAGGAATACACCAATGTGTATAAAAGCTATTTTTCCACCTCCTATCCGTCCCTGAACTACTTTTCCACCTCTTACGCCACGGTGCGCGAATTCGCCACCAACTGCATCGACAGCCTGGTGGAGCCGGACGTTTACGGAAATTACGTGGGCGCGCTGGCCGAAAGCTGGGAAGTGAACGACGATTACACCGTGTGGACCTTCCATATCCGCCAGGGGCAGAAGTGGATTGATTCCACCGGCGCTCAGACGGAATATGACGTGACCGCCCAGGACTTTGTGGACGGCATCCGCTATATCGGCGATCCGCTGAATGACGCTTATTCCCTGCGCGTGATCCGCAACCTGATTACCGGGCTGTACGACTACTACTGGGGCTTGGACGATATCGACTGCGGCGACGACACCGAAACCAAGCGGGAGGACCTGGTGGCCCGGTTTGACGAAATCGTGGGCGTGAAGGCGCTGGACGAGTACACCGTGCAGTACACCCTGGACAACGGCGCGCCCTATTTCCTGTCCCTGGTGGAAAGCAGCATGCTGCTGCTGCCTGTGGAGTACGATTACGTGGTCGCCCAGGGCGACGATTTCGCCGTGGACAACACCCATATGCTCTATTGCGGCCCGTACTACGTATCCTCCTTCGAGCGCGACAAGAAAATCGTGCTGACCAAGAACCCCTTCTATTGGGACGCGGACAAGGTCACCGTGGATTCCATTGAATACCAGATGATCCCGGACGGCACCACCTCCCTGGAAATGTTCATCCGCGGGGAATTGAATTACACCTCCGTGGAATCCGAAGCCTTCATGTCCCTGCAGGGCGGGGAATGGGAAAAGTACCTGATTCCCAATGAGTTTTCCTTCAGCACCAATTACCTGTGGTTGGATTTCCAGGGCGCGAACCCGGAATTCAACGCGTTCATTCAGAATGTGAATTTCCGCAAAGCGCTCCGCGCCGCGGTGGACCGGGAATCCCTGGCCGCCCTGCGCGAGCCCATGCAGCCCGCCCGGCTGGTGCGCAACACCGTGAACGCGGAAGGCGCCATCTTTAATTCCCAGGGCGTGGATTACACCCAGATTTCCCCCTTGGACGAAATCGCCAACGCGGATTTCAGCGCCGATGAGGACGCCGCCCGGACCTACATGGAAGCGGCCATCGCCGAGCTGTGCGACGCGGACGGCCACATCAAGGGCGTGGAAGCCGGCACGGTGGATTACCTGCCCGTAATCAAAACCGAAGTGGATGGAAAACTGCCCGTTACCCTCATTTATGTGGGCACCAACGATGAAAGCGAAATCATCCTGGCCCAGCTGTTTGAGGCCATGGTGGAGGAAGCCATCGGCGAAGATTATATCGACGTGGTGCTGGCCTTCGATACCAGCGGGGATTTCTACGGCACCGTGGGCGGCAGCGTGGACGGCCCCTTCAACTACGATATTTACTGGGATTCCCTGTCCACCGGCTATGCCGACCCCTCCGGCATTCTCACCCGCATCACCTCCGACGGCGTGGAAAACGTGGGCTGCTACAGCGTGCCTGAGTTTGATGCGCTGATTGAAAAGGCCCTTTCCGCCCCCACCTTTGATGAGCGGCTGGAATACTTTGCCCAGGCGGAAGCCTATTTGCTGGATAACGCGTTTATGATCCCCGTGATTTCTTCCCTGCGCGGCTACCATATGACCTATGACATTCCCCACACCGCCCCCAGGGCGCTGTACGGATGCGACCGCTACAAGGGAATTAAAGTGGCCACCACGCCCATTACGCTGGATGAATACAACATCTTAGATGAGGCCTGGACAAGCCAGAGAAACGCCAGGCAACAATGATTTCACGGCTCCGGCTGTTTCGATGGCCGGAGCCTTTATCAATCTGCACAGCGCTTGATTTATGTTTTGATTTATGTATGGAAAGGTGTGCGGCATAGCATGGGAAAGTATATCCTGCAGCGCCTGGCGCGTTCGGTCGTCACGCTGATTATCGTTTTTACGGCGGTGTTCATGCTGCTCAGGTTCATGCCGCTCAACGGCTATTTTCCGCAGGAAATGATTAAGGAGACGGATGAGGCCACCAGAATGACGTACCTGAGGAATTTGGGGCTGCTGGACCATCCCTTCGTGCAGCTGTGGCGGTTCGTTCAAAACCTGTTTCAGGGCGATTTGGGCCGCAGCATCACGGTGTATCCCAAGGTGCCTATCATCACGCTTATGGCGGAAAAAATTCCCACCACGGCCTTCCTGGGCTTCTGGAGCATGCTGGTGGGCATTGTGGCGGGCATATCCATGGGGATGATGATGGTGCGCTACAAAAACCGCCTGGGCGACGCCCTGGGCAACGGCTATATCCTTTTTGTCCGGGCCGTGCCCAGCCTGATCTATCTGTTTTTCCTTCAAATTTGGGTGTCCCGCTGGTTCAGCCTGCCCCTGGTTTACGATAAGGATATTCCTTCTTCCTGGATTTTGCCCATCATCTGCCTATCCCTGTCCAGCGTGGCCTGGTACGCGCTGTGGATTCGCCGGTTCATGGTGGATGAGGAAAACCAGGATTACGTGAAGTTCGCGTATGTAAAGGGGCTGTCCCGAAAGGAAGTGCTGCGCAGGCACATTTTCCGAAACGCCGTAATTCCCATTACCGCTTATTTGCCCTCCGACCTGCTCAATATCGTGGCCGGGTCCCTGATTATTGAAACGCTGTACGCCATTCCGGGCACCGGCGGGCTGCTGACCACCGCCATCAAGCGCCAGGACAACAATTTGGTGCAGGTGTTGGTGCTCATGTACGCGGCCCTGTCCATCCTGGGTGTTTTCCTGGGAGATCTTTTGCTGGCGCTGGTTGACCCCAGAATCAAGCTGACGGAGGAAAAATAATGGAAAACACATTGAACCGGATCGATAAAATTCACGATTCCGCCCTCTTTACCGCCGCGGATTTTGACCGGGCGGAGAGCGAGAGAATCGGCGTATCCAATTATTCCTATTGGCGCTCCACCTTCCGCACGTTCTTTAAATCCAAGCTGGTGATTGTGCTGGTGGGGCTGATGGCGGCGATTTTGCTGATGAGCTTTCTGTATCCGGTGATTTCCAAGGTGGACCCCACCAAGGTGTCCACCCGTTCCCGGAATTGGAACCTGCGCCCCTCCTGGGACCATCTCTTTGGCACGGACACGCTGGGCCGGGATATTTTTGCCCGCGCCTGGTACGGCTGCCGGAATTCCTTTTTGCTGGCCTTCTGCATCGCGCTGTCCGATGTGGGCATCGGCATGATCGCCGGGGCCATTTGGGGCTATAACCGCAAGCTGGACCCCATCATGATTGAGCTTTACAACGTAATGACCAATATTCCCTCCACGGTGTACCTGGTGCTGCTGGCCTATATCATGAACACCAGTTACCTGACGCTGTTCATTTCCATGGCCTCCAGGGGGTGGATTGTGGAAGCCCGGTTTTTCCGCAACCGCATCCTGTCCATCCGGGACGCGGAATACAACATTGCCTCCCGCTGCCTGGGCACGCCCATGCTGCGCATCGCCACCCGCAACATCATTCCCCAGATCATCAGCCTGATTATTATGGAAGCGGCCTTGTGCATTCCTTATTCCATCGGGTCCGAGGTCTTTTTGGGGTTCGTGGGCGTGGGCATGCCGGTGGATGCCATCACCCTGGGCAACATGGTCAATCAGGGCCGGGCCTCCTTTACCCTGCATCCTTATCAAATGCTGCTGCCCACCGCGGTTCTGTGCCTGATTACCGTTGCCTTTTACATCATCGGCAACCGGTTCGCCGATGCCAGCGACCCGCGGAACCATCTGTAAGCCATGGAGGGGGAAAACATGAACGAGCATAAAGGCCCGCTGCTGCTGTCGGCCAAGGATATCGTGGTCCGGTTTAACCTGCGGGGCCAGGAATTGACGGCCATCCGCGGGGCCAGCCTAAATGTGTACCAGGGGGAAACGGTGGCCATCGTGGGGGAATCCGGCTCTGGCAAGTCCGTATTTACCAAGACGTTCATCGGCATGCTGGATCAGAACGGCCGGGTGGAAGCGGGACAACTGCTTTTCCACGGGGAGGATATGGTCCGGTATGATTCCGAAGCGCAGTGGCTGAAGGTGCGGGGCAAAAAAATCGCCATGGTGTTTCAGGACCCCATGACCAGCCTGAACCCGGTGCGCGTGGTGGGGGAACAGATTGCCGAGGTGATTATGTGGCATTTTCAAAAAAGCCACGAAGAGGCCCGGCAGGAAACCATTGATTTGCTGCGCCGGGTGGGCATTGATGAACCGGAACGCCGTTACAGGCAGTATCCCGGAGAGTTTTCCGGCGGTATGCGCCAGCGGGTGGTCATCGCCGCGGCCATCGCCTGCCGCCCGGAAATACTCATTTGCGACGAGCCCACCACCGCCCTGGATGTTACCGTGCAGGCCCAGGTGCTCAATTTGATTAAAGAATTGCAGCGGGAAATGGGCATGAGCGTGGTGTTCATCACCCACGATTTGGGGGTGGTAGCCAATGTGGCGGACTGGGTGGCGGTGATGTACGCGGGAAAAATCATCGAATACGGGGAAGCGGAGGAAGTGTTTCATCAAGCCCAGCATCCTTACACCCAGGCCCTGCTGCGGTCCCTGCCGCAATTAGGGGTAAAAGGCCAGGATTTGTACGCCATTCAGGGCACGCCGCCCAGCCTGTTCAAGGAGATTCAGGGCGACGCCTTCGCGCCCCGCAATCCGGATGCCATGAAAATTGATTTTCTGGAGGAGCCGCCCGCTTTTCCGGTGTCGCCGACCCATTGGGCAAAAACCTGGCTGCTGTCGCCGGAAGCGGAGGAGTACCGGCTCGGCCTCAAGCGGCGGGACGAACAGCGCAAGGCCGCGCAAAGCCCCGCGCCGCCTTTTGATTACGCCCAGGCTGAGCCGCTGCTGTCGGTCCGGAACCTGTCCGTTCATTTTAAGCTGGGAAGCAGCCGGGTCAAGGCCGTGGATGGGGTCAGCTTTGATATTTACCGGGGGGAAACTTTGTCCTTGGTAGGGGAGTCCGGCTCCGGCAAAACCACGATTGGCCGCGCCATCATGAGCATTTACAGCGGCAACGTGGAGGGTGAAATCTCCTTTAAAGGGCAAAAAATCAATCAAAAGCTGAGTAAAAAGGACCGGGGAAGGCTGCATATGGAAATGCAGATGATTTTCCAGGACCCCATGGCGTCGCTGAACGACCGGGCCAAGGTGGATTACATCATTTCCGAAGGCCTGTATAATTACCGCCTGTTTGAAAATGAACAGGACCGGATAGCGAAAGTGGAAAAAATGCTGGAGGAGGTTGGCCTGACCAGCGATTTTATGACCCGCTTTCCCCACGAGTTTTCCGGGGGCCAGCGCCAGCGCATCGGCATTGCGCGCAGCCTGATTATGAACCCCGATTTCGTGGTGGCGGACGAGCCCATTTCCGCCCTGGATGTATCCATTCGCGCCCAGGTCATCAACCTGCTGAACCGGATGAAAAAGGAACGGGAACTGACCTATCTGTTCATTGCGCACGACCTGTCCGCCGTCCGCTTTATTTCGGACCGCATCGCCGTGATTTACCGGGGCCGCTTGGTGGAATTGGCCGCCTGCGAGGAGCTGTTTGCCCGGCCATTGCATCCCTACACCAAGGCGCTGCTTTCCGCCGCGCCGTATCCCGACCCAGCCCTGGAAAAAAATAAAACGATTCTTACCTATCACCCTTCGCGGGAGGAGGACAATAAGAACCGGCAGTGGATAGAAGCTTATCCCTTCCATTTTGTTTACGCGACTGAGCAGGAAATAGAGGCGTACCGCGATGAGAGCAAATAGCGTGTGGAATCATCAGGGCTGGCGGCTGCTTTCCTTCCGAAAGGCCATGCTGCATCTGTCCTTGGGATTGGTCATCAGCGCGCTGGCAGCCGGGCTGTATCAAAACAGGGTATATTTTACCTTTGCCGCCTGCGCCGTGGGAGCGGTCCTTTGGGCCAGGGCCTGGTGGGATTATTGCGCCTGGCGGGATGGAAAACCGCTGCGCAGGCCGGGGAAAAGCGTGCCGTATATGCTTCGGAGGAATAAGCGCTCCCGGCCCCACAGGCCAGCGTTTTTTATGACCAGCGAGGATTTTGACGATGATTTGACCCCGTTCACCACCGCGTCCGAAGAAAGCTTTACCGATACCCAATGCCGCCTGGCCAGCGCATTTTCCTGCTTCCTCGCCGGAGGATTGATGATAGCCGTTTCCTTCGTCATATAGCGAACGCCGGAACATGGGGATAACGCTGGCTGCCATTTGGAAATGCCACCGGGTCCCTCATATAACGAGATAGTTTTCATGGAATAATACTATTCTTCTTTTAAAATCTTAACATCTTTGGGTGTCTTTTCCGCTCTGGCTGTGCTTCGCTTCGGTCAACGTAGCGCTGCTACGCCTCCCTCCGCTCAGCTTTGCCAGAACGAAAAATCCATCCCAAATCTGATAAGATTTTAAAACGCGAATAGTATAAACTGTGCGGAAACGATTCCTATTCCTGATTCCATGAAAAAACGTACGAAAAGCCCGGAAAGACGCTATTCTTTCCGGGCTTATACTGCTGCCTGATAAAAAGCAGAGATGATAGAATTAGAAAAAATATGATGGATTCCCCCAGAAATCTTTTCTTAATCATGTGAATATTAGGAAAAAACCGTTATTCCAGCGTTCCGAAGGCTTCCACGGCTTCATCCACCGTTATCAGCCCATTGCTGACCTGCCATCCGGCCCGGCGCACCTGGTTATCGGGGGTATCCGCCAAGCCCAGCTCAGACAGGTTAATGATGCGCTGGGCAGGCACCTTGCCGAAGGCGGCGTATACGCCGTCCAGGGACATATCCACGCAGGGCGTCACCATCCGCTTGGCCTGGGCCATCCGGTTCATTTCCTCAGTGGACACCAGGAAGCGCATGAATTCATTGGCCATGTCCAGGTTTTTGCTGTTTTTGTTTACGGCAAAGCCCATGGAAATGGTGTTGATGAAATAGCCGCCTTCCTCAGTGGAGGGAACGGGATGGAAGCTGTAGCGGAAGGGATGGGCGGTGAAGGCTTCGGACTGGCTTTCCCGCTTTTCCGTGCCGGACACGGTGTTGCCGGAGGCGAACATCATGGGCACGTCCCCTTCAAAGAAGCGCATGATGACGGCGTTATAATCATTTTCCAATTGATTGCAGCTTTCCAAATCAATGAAGCCCTTATGAATGAAATCATCCGCCAGCGTTAAAGCGCCGCGCATGGCTTCTCCCGCGCCGGGCTTCATTTCGTTCAGCGCCTGGAGGGCTTCCGCATTGCCCTGAATTTGGCTGCAGAAATAGGGATAATACAGCGGGAACAGCATGAAATTTCCCCCGTTATAGGCCATGATGGGATGGGCGTAGCCGGCGTTCTTCAGTTTTTCGCAGGCGGAGAGAAGCTCTGCGTAGGTGGCGGGCGGGGCGATTTTTTCCTTTTCAAAAATCGCTTCGTTCACCAGCATGCCGTAGGTGGTGGTATAAACCGGCACCATGGGCACCTTGCCATCCGCGGTCTTATACAGAAGGCTTTCGCGGATGCAGCTTAAATCGATGCCCAAGGCAGGATCGGCCAGGTTTTCGGCCAATTCTCCATAAATGGAATCGTACCCGTTCCGGTAAGCCATCCAGGGATAGGCAAAGAAAATGTCCGGCGCTTCGCCGCTGCTGAGGGCGGTGACGATAATGCCGTTATAATTATCCAGGTACGTGTAATTCATTTTCACCTGGGGATAGTATTCCGCGAAACGGTTGAATTCGGCCTCCAGCGCTTCAAAGTTATTGTAATGGCCCACCACGGTGATGGAGCAATCCGTTTTCGTATCCAGCTTTGGGGTAAACCTTGCGGCGGTTTCCTGGGCTTGGGGCGCTTCCTTGCCGCCGCAGGCGGTCAGGCAGAGTACGAGCGCCAGAATCAGCGCGCACAGGGCGGCCTTTTTTCTTTGCTGGGTTTTCATGCTTTTTGTTCCTCCTTGATTCTCCTGATTTCTTTCAGCACCAGTTTCATATCGATAGGCTTGGCGATATGTCCGTTCATGCCGGCCGCCAGGCATTCCGACACGTTCTCGCTGAAGGCGTCTGCCGTCATGGCGATGATGGGAATGCGGGAAGCCCAGGAATCGCTTAATTTTCTAATCGCCTTGGTGGCCTCGATGCCGTTCATTACCGGCATTTGAATATCCATAAAGATCAGGTTGAATTCGCCCTGCTTGGCGCGGGCCATGCGGTCCACCGCCAGCTGGCCGTTGGCCGCCCGTTCGGTTTCAATGCCCTGCATTTTCAGCAGCATGGAAATGATTTCCCAGTTGATGTCGTTGTCTTCCGCCACCAGGATGCGCATCCCGGCCAGATCGGCGTCCTCATTTTCCTGATCGGCCAGCTTGCTTTCGTTGCCCAGCATTTCATTCAGCTTATTGTAGAGGGTGGAGCGGAACAGCGGCTTGCTGATGAAGCCGTTTACGCCGGCTTTCCTGGCCGCTTCCTCCAGGTCGGACCAATCGTAGGCGGAAATCAGCAGGATAGGCACCCCTTCGCCCACCTTGGCCCGAATTTGCCGCGCGGCCTCGATGCCGTCCATATCCGGCATTTTCCAATCCAGGATCACCACCTGGTAATCCGTCCGTTCCGACACCATGCGAACGGCCTCCGCCCCGTTTTGGGCCGTATCCGCTTCCGCCCCGATGGAGCGCAGGGTATCCTTGGCGGTTTCCACCAGCACCGGGTCGTCGTCCGCCAGAAGCACCCGAATGGGGGAAAGCATCATTTCATCCACCAGCTTATCAGCCAAAGGAATTTCCAGGGTGACGGTAAAGGTGGTGCCTTTGCCCACTTCGCTTTGGCAGTCGATGGTGCCGTGCATCAAATCGATCATTTGCTTGGTGATGGCCAGGCCCAAGCCAGTGCCCTGAATGGTGTTTACCCGGCTGTCCGTCTGGCGGGAGAAGGGCTGGTACATCTTGGCCATAAATTCCGGCGTCATGCCCATGCCGGTATCAGCCACCACGTAGATAAGGCGCACAGTTTTATCCGTTTCGCCCTTTTCCTGCCGCATATCCACGCACACCTGTCCGCCGGGCTCGGTATATTTGATGGCGTTGGACAAAAGATTAATATAAATCTGGTTGATGCGCAATTGATCGGCGTACAGGTATTCATGCTGGAATTGGTTGATGCGGAAATTGAAATCGATGTTCTTTTCCTTCACCATGGGCTGGGAAATATT
>CAMOHY010000039.1 GCA_946615495.1 uncultured Clostridia bacterium | reverse complement strand
GTCTTGTGGGTAGTAGTGGTGACTACGTCGGCATAAGGCACGGGGGAGGGATGGCAGCCCGCCGCCACCAGGCCGGCGATATGGGCCATGTCCACCATCAGGTACGCGCCCACGTCGTCGGCGATTTTGCGGAACGCTTCAAAATCCAGCGTCCGGGCATAGGCGGAAGCGCCGGCCACGATCAATTTGGGCTTGCAGGCGCGGGCAATGCGCAGCACCTCGTCATAATTGATTTTTTCCGTTTCCGGGTCGATGCCGTAGGCTTCAAAGTGAAAATATTTGCCGGAAATATTGACGGGACTGCCGTGGGTCAAATGTCCGCCGTTGTTCAGGCTCATGCCCAGCACGGTGTCGCCGTATTGCAGCAGGGCGAAATAAACCGCCATATTGGCCTGGGACCCGCTGTGGGGCTGCACGTTGGCGTGGTCCGCGCCATAAAGCTGCTTGGCCCGGTCAATGGCGATGCGCTCCACCTCGTCCACGCAGGCGCAGCCGCCATAGTAACGCCGGCCAGGATAGCCTTCCGCGTATTTGTTGGTAAGGGGGCTGCCCATGGCTGCCATCACGGCGAGGCTGACAAAATTTTCGGAAGCGATGAGCTCAATATGCGCTTCCTGGCGCGCGCACTCGGCGGAAATGGCTTGGGCGATTTCTGCATCCTGGTTCAGGCAGGGCGGTAAATTCCACATTTTGTCATCCTCCTGTATAAAAAATACCGGTGTGATGGACAGGCTTTGCCGCAGCACACGTCTAAGATGCTTACTGCTGCTTCCTCTCGGACCTGACAGGGTTCACACCGCAACATCGCACGGGGCCCATCCATCACACACGGCTTAAACATTATAGCGCATTCCGGGGAAAAAAACAAGAGGGGAATTCCCTTTTCTCCCAGCGCGGGGTGTATTGTTTTTGTTTTTCGTATGGATCCGCTCGGTCAGGATGACTTGCTGAACACTTTAACGATGAAGGAGAGGACAGTTATCAGGGTACAGTTTATTTAGATTTTATCAAGGAACGCGGCGCATTATTCGGACTATAATAAATCTAAACGCTGAACTCTGTTCACTTCTCCGTGATGTAAAGCTTCCTTTCAACCTTCCCGATAGAATCGTTGCTTTTAGATATGACAGGCAAAGGCCACCCAATCGCCCTGATGGCGGATTTCGTCGATCTGGTAGCCCGCGCTGAGCAGCGCCTCGTTTACATCCTTTTCCGCCTCGGCGATGATGCCGGAGCAGACGAAGCGCCCGCCGGGGGTGAGGTGGGCCTTCAGCGGCGCGGCCAGCATGCAGATGACCGGGGCCAGGATATTGGCCACGGCAAAGTCAAACCGCTGGGACAGGCCCTGGAGCAGATCGCCCTTTCTTACCTCAATGGCGCCTTTTAGGCCGTTGTGGGCCACGTTTTCCTTGGCCACGCGCACAGCGTCCGGGTCAATATCCACGGCCACGATGCCCTTGGCCCCCAACCGCGCGGCGGCGATGGCCAGAATGCCGCTGCCGGTGCCCACGTCCAGCAGGGTGCCGCCCTGATAATACTTTTCAATCATGCTCACGCACATGGCGGTGGTTTCGTGGGTGCCGGTGCCAAAGGCCATGCCGGGGTCGATTTCAATGATGAGGTCGCCCGGCTGGGTATCCCAGGGCTCCCAGGTGGGCTTGACCACCATGTGGTCCCCAATGCGGAAGGGCTTGTAATACTGCTTCCAGTTTTCGGCCCAATCCTCTTCCTTTACCCCCTGGAGCGTCACCTTCAGGGTGCCCATGCCTTCGCCTTGGAGCAGGTTCAATTGCTCCCGGAGGGGGCCGATGGCCGCCTCCAGGCCCTTTTCATCAAACCAGGCCTTCACCTGCACGTCCTCCGGCATGGCGTCGATGACGGATTGATCCATCAATTCCCAATTGGCGGTGGGCTTATCGGGGTCCGGCAAATCGGCCCGGTCCAAAATCTGGGTGCCCGCCGCGCCCAGCCTGAGAAAAATATCCGATATTAGCTCCGCCCCCTGGGTGGTGGTGGAAACCGTTACTTCTGTGTAATCCATCTTCATTCCTCCGTTGGCCGGATCAGGCCCAGCACCACCACGTCGTGATACTTGCCCTCCCGGTACATTTCCTGTTTAAGCAGCCCTTCCCGCTGGAACCCGCACTTTTCATAGCAGCGCAGGGCGGGCACGTTAAAACCGAACACCACGGCCTTGATCTTATGCAGGTTCATTTCTTCAAAGCCAAAGCGGCACAGGGTTTCAATGGCGTCGGCGCCAAAGCCCTTGCCCCGGCATTCCTTTTCCCCGATCAGGATGGCCAATTCGCCCAAGCGGTTTTTCCAGTTCACCCGCGTGAACCCGCATTTGCCAATGAACCGGCGGTCGCTCAGGGTTTCAATGGCAAATTGGTACTCCCCGCTGGTATAGCTGGTATTCTGGCCCATGGCGCGGGCTTCGTCATCCACGGTGGAGGGGTACAGAATAGCCCCGGACGCGCCGCGCATCACCTCGTAATCGTTGGAATAGGCAAGGCAGTGCATCAGGTCGCCGTTATCAAAGGCCCGCAATCGCACCAGCCGTCCTTCATACATAAGCGCAATTCTCCCTTCTGGCGTTTTTTATTCCAGGCGGAACGCCGGCGCAATGGGGCTGTGGCCCAGCAAAATTTCCGGCATGCGCACCAGCAGGCCTTCCGCCGTGCGCTCAAAGGGCAGGGAAGCTTCCAGGCCCAGCAAAGTCACCTTTTGGGTTTCGCGGGGCCAGGGCAGCAGCAGCGTGCTTTCAATTTTCTGGCCCTCCGGCAGCCGCATGAGGGCGTAGTGCACGCTTCCCTTGCGGGTGAAGGCGACAATGCCCTGCTCGTTGGGCTCGGAAAGCCGGGTGCCGTAAATGGCTTCGCCGTTATCCCGCAGCCAGGCTCCCAGGCCGTCCACCGCCTTTACCGCGGGAGCGGGCAAATTGCCGTCCGGCTGGGGCGCGATATTCAGGGCAAGGTTGCCGCCCCGGCACACCACGTCGATGAGCAGGTGCACCAGCTGGCGGGGGGTTTTGTATTCTTCGTTAAAGCGGTAGGAAAAGGCGTGGCCCACGGTGACGCAGCTTTCCCAGGGCACGCGGATGGGGGCGGTGGGCACGCTCTGCTCCGGGGTGATGTAGTTTTCATTGGGGCCGCCGATGGTGCGGTCCGCCGTCAGCAGGCCGGGACGGATTTTCCGGGCCTCGGCTGCGAATTCGCTCAGGCGGATATCCTGGCCGTTTTGCGGCCCCACCTGGCCGCCGTCCAGCCACAGGATATCGATGGGCCCGTAGTCCCGCACCAGCTCCATCATTTGGCCGTGGGTGAATTCCACAAATTTTTCCCACACGTCGGGGTGCTGTTTGGGGTCGTAGGTGGGGTTGCGGTCACAGGCCACGGGCTTTTCCATGCCCTCGGCCCAGTACCAGGGACAATGCCAGTCCGGCTTGGAAAAATAGGCCGCAATGCCGATGCCCCGCGCCCGGAACGCGTCGAACACGGATTTTACGATGTCGGCGTGCTTGTGGGTATGGAAGGGACAATCCGGCGCGGTGGATTTGTAGTCGGTATACTTTGTGTCAAACAGGCAGAAGCCGTCGTGGTGCTTGGTGGTAAAGATCAAATACTTAAAGCCGTTGCGGGCGGCCACGTCGGCCCATACTTCCGGGCGGATGCGCACGGGGTTGAAGCTTTTGTTCAGCTCCCGGTACTGGCGGCGGAAGGTTTCCGGGTCCTTTTCCCAGTCGATGCCCTCACGGCTCCAATCCGCGTCGCCGTCGGAGAGCGGCCAGGATTCGCAGATGCCCAATTGGGAGTAGATGCCAAAATGCATCATCAGGGCCAGCTTCTGGTCCTGGAACCATTCCAATTTCTGCTGCACCAGCGGGTCCGCCGGGCGCACATATTCGTCCTCCTGGCTGCAGCCGTGCATGCCGTGAATGATCGCGTCTGCCATAGATTTCCAATCCTCCCATCCAGAAAAAATGGCTGCCTGTATTGTACCGCAGGCAGCCAAAATATGCAATGGAAAAAGCGGGAAGCGGGAGATGGGGGTTAAGGATTGGCGCGGGCGTACTGCTCCAGCATGCCGCCCAGGTCGCCGGCCATCAATTCCACCGTTTCCTCCACGGTCAGGTCCTGATCCAGCATATCGGAAATATCATTGATGATGGCATAGTAGAAATCCGCCGCGGGGCCCACGGTGACGCTGCGCATGGTGTCCGGCGTAAGAAGAAGCTGGTTCAGCCCCACCTCATACTGCGGGTATTCCTGAATCATTTCCTGCCAAGCCTGGCTTTCCACGGCGTTCTTATTGGCGGGCAGATAGCCGGTGCCCCGCGCGAAATCGGCCTGCACGGCCGCGCTGGTTAAATACTGGACAAATTCCCAGGCCGCTTCCTTCCGCGCGTCCCCATGGTCGAACATGACCAGGCAGCTGCCGGACACAGTGGCGCCGGAGGCGGCGCTTTCATTTACCTTGAGGTAAGGCGCGATGCCCAGTTCAAACGCGCCGTCAATGCGCCGCAGGGTGGAAGCCACGCTGGAGGTGGAGTTGGTCATGATGAGCTGCCGCCCGGCCACAAATTCATCGCTGGAGCCGGAATTATTTATGAGCGCGCCGGAAGCGTACAGCTCCTTCCAGGCGGTCAGGAATTCCGCCAGCGCGCCGTTGTCGATGCAGGCCAGGGCGGTGGCGCTGCCCTCAGTGCCGTTATGGTTGTTGACCAGATCGCTGCCCAGCTGGCCCAGCCAGTTGGCCAGGGTGGGCGTGTTGGGAATGGAGGCGTACACCGCTATGCCATTCTGGGAAAGGGCGGCCATGGCGGCGATATCCTGGAGGCTTTCCGGGGCGGAGAAGCCCGCGGCGGACAGCGCCGTTTTATTGTAATACGTTACCGTGGTGGAGGTAGCGAAGGGCAGGCCCAGCTGCACCCCCGCCAATTGCCAATTGGCCAGCGCCGGGGCGAGCAGGGCGGAAAGGTCCGCCTCCGGGTGGTCCGCCAGGGCCTGATCCACAGTATAGGCCGTTTCGGCGGAGGAAAAGGATACCTTGCCCGTGGCGTCCATCTGCATCACGTCTGGCAGGGTATCGAATTGGCCCGCGGAAAGGATACCGTTCATTTTGTTCACGGAATCGGCATAAGCGCCCTGGAATACCGCCGTCACCTCAATGCCTTTTTCTTTGCCCACGGTGCCGTTGAATTCCTGCACATACTTGTCTATCAGCGCGCCGGCGGCCTCCGAGGCGGAATGCCACAGAACAATATGAACGGTCCCGTCCGCCTTGGCGCAGGCGCCCAGGCTGAACGCAAGCAGCAGGGAAAGGAACAGAGAGATTAGCTTTTTCATGGTGTTTCCTCCTTCATAAAATAAGTGATAACGCTGAAATCAGCCCACGATGGCGCCGCCGTCCATGGTGCGCGTCATGCTGCGCCGCATCAGCAGATAAAGCAGCACGGCGGGCACCACGGCCACCGCGGCTCCGGCCAGCACGGTTTCATAATTGGTGCCCTCCAGGGTGGTGAGCATGGTGATGCCGATTTGCACGGTGCGCATTTCGGTGGTGTTCGTCACCAGCAGGGGCCATAAATAGGCGTTCCATTGGGCCACAAAGCATTGCAGAAACAGAGTAAGCAGCAGCGGCAGGCTCATGGGCAGCAGGATGAAGAGAATAAAGCGCAAATCGCCGCAGCCGTCCATTTCCGCCGCTTCCCGGATGGGCCGGGGAGAAGTCATAAAGTGCTGCCGCAGCATGAACATTTGGGACGCGCCCACGAAGGACACGATGCCGATGCCCAGATACGTATCCAGCAGCCCCAGGCGGGACACCGTTTGGTAATTGGTGATGACCAGCGTGTCCGCCGGCAGCATCATGGTGCCCAGCAGCAGGAAAAACAATGCCTTTTTGCCGGGAAACTGGAAAAATACGAAGGCGTAGGCCGCCAGCACCGCCACGGCCAGGCGGATAAGGGTGCTGAGCGTGCTCACCAAAAGGGTGTTCCAGAAATAGCGCAGCATAGGCGCCTGGGTAAACACGGCGCGGAAATTATCCAGGTTTTGAAAGCTTTTTGGCAGCACCGTGGGCGGATAGGCGATAAATTCCCCAGGGGTTTTGAACGCGCCCATAAGCCCGTAAAACAAAGGGAAAAGGATTACGCAGCCAAGCAGCAGGGCCAGCGCCCCCAGCCCATAGTCCCCCAGCAAAGCTTTTCTTTTTTTCACTGGTAATGCACCTTCCTTTTTTCCATCAGGAAGAGCAGCGCGGCGCACACAAACGTCATCCCGAAGGCCACCAGGCTCACCGCCGCGGCCAGGCTGTAATTGGAGGAAGAGTAGCCGGCGGTGTACATAAAGTAGATCAGGGTGGTGGTGGAGCGGGAGGGGCCGCCTTGGGTGAGGATCAGGATGGGGCCGCTGGTCATCATGGCCTGAATCATGTTGGTGCAGGCGACATAAAGCACGGTGGGGGAAATGAGGGGCAATTGGATTTGCCAGAAGGTGCGGAATTTGCCCGCCCCATCCATTTGAGCGCTGCCCAAAATATCCCTGGGAACGCCGCGGAGGGCGGAAAGAAAAAGGAGAAAATTGAACCCGACGCCCATCCAAACGGTCAAAAGCAGAATGCCGCTCATGGCGGTGTGCCGGTCCTCGTACCAGCCCAGGTTCAGCCCCAGGGCGTAATTTACATAGCCCACGGAGGGATTGAGCAGCACCTTGAAAATCAGCGTAATGGACGCCATGGAAACCACCATGGGCAGGGCAAACATGGATTCATACGCCGAATGGAAGGGATGGGGAACGCTGCACAGCCAGGCCAGCCCCAGGGTAACGGCGATGGTGACAGGCACGTTGATAAGGGCCAGCTTGAAGGTGTTCCCCATGGCAATGGAAAATTCCCGCCGGGAAAAAAGATAGCGGAAATTGTCCAGCCCCGCAAAGCCCGTAATTTCGCCCCGGAAATTCACCGTGGACACGCTTTGCAGGCACGCCTTCACAAACGGATAATACACAAACCCTGCGGCGAATACCAGCATGGGCAGCAGGAACAAATAGGGCTTTAGGGCCGCGCCCGGCCTTCGGCGGCGGGAAGCATAGAGCAGGGACAAGAAAAAACCTCCTGAAAGAGCCCTCAGGAGGTTGTTTGCACAAAAAAGAGCGTTACTCTTCTTCCATCCAGACTGTCACTGTCGGCTCCGGAATCCAACCGGATCGGCCTTTCGGCTCGCGGGCTATACCGCCGGTAGGGAGTTGCACCCTGCCCTGAAGAACTCTTATTTATTCAATTCGGTCACATTATATGTCAGGGAAGAAGGGATGTCAATAGCCGGGAAGAGGAAATTTTTTTTCACCACTTTTTCTCCGGCACATAGGATGAAAGTGAGCAGCGGAAAGCCCGCCGCTCCAAACCCTGAAAAAGCGAGGGAAAACCATGGATATTCAAAATTGGATCGATCCGCAGCCCGCTGGCAACGCTGCCCGGCAAAGCCAGTTCGGTTACGCTTCTCTTTATAGTCTCGGCTGCTGTTCTCCCTGCGGCTGCTGGCGCGGCCCTATACGGGGCCCCGTAGGGCCCACCGGCCCCACCGGCCCCATGGGTCCCACCGGTCCGGAAGGCCCGGAAGGCCCCGCTGGCGAAACGGGCCCCACTGGTCCCACCGGTCCGGAAGGCCCGGAAGGCCCCGCTGGCGAAACGGGTCCCACTGGTCCTACTGGTCCCGAAGGTCCGGAAGGCCCTGCTGGTGAAACGGGCCCCACTGGTCCTACTGGTCCCGAAGGTCCGGAAGGCCCCATCGGTGAAACGGGTCCCACTGGACCTACCGGCCCGGAAGGTCCCGAAGGTCCGGAAGGGCCCGAAGGGGAAATGGGCCCTACCGGCCCCACTGGCCCCACCGGTCCCACCGGCCCCGCGCCGGAAATCATCGCCGCGGCCCCCGTAGCCAACGCCACCTCTGAAACCGATGTGATTACCCAATTCAATATCCTGCTGGACCATTTGCGTCTGGCTGGGCTGCTCAGCAATTGACCCATCCAATCAACCGGGGGCGGCGCGCGCGCCGTCCCCTTTTTCGGAGGCGGACGGAATGAAAATCGCAGTCTACGCTATTGCCAAAAACGAAAGCAAGTTTGCCGCCCGATGGGCCAAATCCATGGCGGAGGCGGACGAAATCTACGTGCTGGACACGGGCTCGGAGGATGACACGGTGAATATCCTGCGGGACCATGGCGTTTTCGTGACGGAACGCACCGTTACGCCCTGGCGGTTCGACACGGCCAGGAACCTGTCTTTGGATTTGGTGCCTCAGGACGCGGATATCTGCGTCTGCACGGATCTGGACGAAGTATTCGTTCCCGGCTGGCGGAGCAAGCTGGAGGCGGCCTGGCAGCCGGACGCCACCCGCGCCTCCTACCGCTACACCTGGAATTTTGAAGCGGACGGGTCCGAAGGCCGCGTGTTCTGGCTGGATAAAATCCACATCCGGCAGGGCTACCGGTGGACCCATCCCGTTCATGAGGTGCTCGCCTGGCAGGGGCCGGGGGAGGAAAAGCGGGTAACGGCGGAGGGAATGCAGCTCAACCACCGGGCGGACCCGGAAAAATCCCGCGCCCAATACCTGCCGCTGCTGGAGCTTTCCGTGCGGGAAAATCCGGAGGATGACCGGAATATGCACTATTTGGGCAGGGAATACCTGTTTCGGGGACGGTGGGACGACTGCATCGCCACCCTCAAACGTCATTTGGCAATGCCCAGCGCACGCTGGCAGGATGAGCGCTGCGCGTCCATGCGCTATATTGCCCGCGCCTGCGCGGCCAAGGGCGATTTGGCCGCCGCCGAAAGCTGGCTCTTTCGCGCCTGCGGCGAAGCGCCCCACCTGCGGGAGCCGTTCATGGAATTGGCCTGGCTGCTGTATGAGCAAAAGGATTGGGAAGGGGTGGCGTATTGGACCGGCCGGGCTTTAAAAATCAAAGAGCGCGCCCGCACCTACATTACCGAAAACACTGCCTGGGGCAGCCAGCCCTGGGACCTTCGGTCCCTTTCCCTGTATTACACCGGGCAATATGAAAAGGCGAAGGCCGCGGCGGAGGAAGCGCTGAAAATATCGCCGGACAATGAACGGCTGAAGGAGAACCTTCAAAAAATCCGGGCGCTTTGCCCCTAAAAACCGCCTGCTATTCCCTTGCGGATGTTTGCCGGCTATGGTACAATAACATCCTGACGGAAGCTTTCGGAAGGGTGTTATTTTTATGCTCAAGTATGACGCTGTGATTTTTGATCTGGATGGTACGCTGACGGATTCCCAGTCCGGCATTTTTGCCTGCGCGGAATACGCGCTTAAAAAAATGGGCCTGCCGGTGCCGCCGGAGGCCACGCTGCGGCGCTTTTTAGGCCCGCCTCTGGCGGAAAGCTATATGAAGTACTGCGGCATGACCGAGGAGCAGGCCGCCTACGCTACGGATTTGTACCGGGAGCGTTATATTCCCATTGGCTGGAAGGAAAACCGGGTGTATCCCCGCATTCGCGCGCTCCTGAGCGCGCTTAAGGAGCGGGGCGCTTACCTGGCCGTGGCCACCGGCAAGCCGGAGCATACTTCGGTGGATATCCTGCGGTATTTTGGCCTGCTTCCTTATTTTGACGCGGTGGCCGGGCCGACGCCGGAGGATTTGCACGCCGATAAGGGACGGCTCATTGCGCGGGTGCTGCCCAAGGGCAGGCGCGCCGTCATGATCGGCGACACGGCGGGGGATGTGAAGGGCGCGCAGGATATGGGCATCGATTCCATTGCCGCCCTTTACGGCTATGGAGAGGACAGCGAGGTGCTTTCTCAGGGCCCCATGCACGCGGTCAAAACCACCGAGGAGCTTTGCCGCCTGCTGTGCCCGGATATGCCGGAGGCTAAAGGCTGCTTTGTCACCCTGGAGGGGGTGGACGGCTGCGGCAAATCCACCCAGGCCAAGGCGCTGGCGGAAAGGCTTTCCCAGTTTGGCTATACCGTGCGCCGCACCAGGGAACCGGGGGGCTGCCCTATTGCGGAAAGCATCCGCGCCATCGTGCTGGCCAAGGAGGATGGGGGCATGTGCGCCGAAACGGAGGCGCTGCTCTTTGCCGCCGCCCGCGCCCAGCACCTAAAGGATGTAATCCTGCCCGCGGTAAAGCGGGGAGAAATCGTGCTGTGCGACCGGTTTGTGGATTCTTCCCTGGTCTATCAGGGCATCGCGCGGGGCTTGGGCCTTGAATGGGTGCGGGAAATGAACCGCTTTGCCTTTCAGGAGGGCAGGCCGGATGTGACGCTGTATTTGCGCATGGACCACGGGGAGGCCCTGCGCCGCCGCCTGGCCGTTTCCCAGCCGGACCGCATTGAGCAGGCGGGCGACACCTTCCACGCCCAAACGGAGGCGGGCTTTGAAACGCTGTACCGCCTGGAAAAGGATAGGTATTTGGCCGTGAACGCCGCCAAGCCCGCCCAGGAAGTGACGGAGGAAGCCTTTGCAGCGCTCTTTGCCCGGCTGCTCAAAGGAGGCGTATTGTAATGCGTATCGTGGTGGGAATGTCCGGCGGGGTGGACAGCGCCGTTTCCGCGCTGCTGCTCAAGCGCCAGGGCTATGAAGTGATCGGCGTATTTATGAAAAATTGGGACGAGGAAAACGAGGACGGCGTATGCACCGCCGAAAGCGACTGGCGGGACGTGCGCGACGTGTGCGACAAAATCGATATTCCCTATTACGCCGTGGACTTTGCCAAGGAATACTGGGACCGGGTGTTTACCCTGTTTTTAAATGAATACCGGGCGGGCCGCACCCCCAACCCGGATGTGCTGTGCAACCGGGAAATCAAATTCAAGGCGTTTTTGGATTTCGCCATGAAGGCGGGGGCGGAAAAAATGGCCACCGGCCATTTCGTGCGCACCGACGAAGAGGGCCATTTGATCCGCGGCGCGGACGGCAACAAGGACCAAAGCTATTTCCTGTACATGATTCATCGGGGGCAATTGAAAAAGGCCATGTTCCCGGTGGGTGCGCTCACCAAGCCCCAGGTGCGGCAAATCGCCGAGGAGGCGGGCTTGCCCGTCAGCAAAAAGAAGGATTCCACCGGCGTGTGCTTTATCGGCGAAAGAAACTTTAAAAAATTTCTGAATTCCTTTTTGCCCGCCCAGCCCGGCGATATGGTAACGCCGGAGGGGGAGACCGTGGGCCGCCACGACGGCCTTATGTATTACACCCTGGGCCAGCGCCGGGGCCTTGGCATCGGCGGCCGGGGGGACGGGCGCAGCTTTTTCGTGGTGGATAAGGACCTGAAAAACAACCGGCTCATCGTGGCCCAGGGGGAGGACCATCCCCTGCTCTACAGCCGGGCCTGCACGGCGGACCAGGCCACCTTTATCGGCGACGCGCTTCCGGAGGGCGTTCCCTGCCGCCTGACCGCCAAATTCCGCTACCGCCAGCCGGACCGGGCCGTTACCGTGACCCGCCAGGGGGACAGGCTGCATTTCGTGTTCGGCGCGCCGGAGCGGGCGGTGACGCCCGGCCAAAGCGCCGTAATCTACGATGGGCCCTACTGCCTGGGCGGCGGCATCATCGATACGGTGGAACGGTAAAAAAATGGACGGAAAATAAAAAACATGTCGCCATACGCGGGAAAATTGCCGAATCATCGATTGACAGAAGCGATAAATGTACGGTATAATTTTTAAAATACTTTCGAGAGGGGTTGGAAACAGATGCTTCAGAAAGTGATTCGGGAAGGATTGACCTTTGACGACGTGCTGCTGGTTCCCCGGCGCAGCGAGGTGCTGCCCAAGGATGTGTCCTTGGCGGTGCAGCTGACGCCCAAGATCCGGCTGAACATTCCGGTTTTGTCCGCCGCTATGGACACGGTGACGGATTCCCGGCTGGCCATCGCCATCGCGCGGGAGGGCGGCCTGGGCGTGATTCACAAAAATATGTCCATTGAAGAGCAGGCTTCCCAGGTGGATAAGGTAAAGCGCAGCGAGCACGGCGTAATTACCGATCCCTTCTTCCTTTCCCCCCAGCATCTGATTTCCGATGCCAAGGCGCTTATGGCGCGCTATCGCATCAGCGGCGTACCCATCACCGAGGGTACCAAGCTGGTGGGCATTCTGACCAACCGCGACCTGCGCTTTGAAAAGGATGATTCCCGTCCCATCGGCGAAGTGATGACCAGCAAAAACCTGATTACCGCCAGGGAAGGCACCACCCTGGAGGAGGCCCAGGCCATTCTGGCCCAGCACCGCATCGAAAAGCTGCCCATCGTGGATGATAAAGGCAATCTGCGGGGGCTCATCACCATTAAAGATATTGAAAAGGCCACCAAGTATCCCAACAGCGCCAAGGACGAGCATGGCCGCCTGCTGTGCGCCG
>CAMOHY010000038.1 GCA_946615495.1 uncultured Clostridia bacterium | reverse complement strand
GTGACCCTTTGCTTGTAAGGCAAATGCTCTCCCAGCTGAGCTATGCTCCCCCGCCGTACTGCGCTCCCGCGCGGCACGTGTAATATATTAACCTATCGTCCTGCTTTTGTCAAGGGGTATTTTTTCATATTTTTCACTTTTTCAGCATTTCCGGTATTTCTGGCGTTCCCGGCGGTAAATTTTACCGTTCTGGTTCTCGTTGCGGCGGAAGGAAGACTATGCTATAATCAACGGGATATGGAACCGGAGGAGGAGAAGAGCATGAAGCGGTGCGCGGCGCTGATTTGCCTTTTATGCTGCCTGCTGGGCGGAGCCCTGGCCGAAAAACAGGAATGGACGGGGGCGGAGTGGGCCCGGCTGGAAGAGGCTTTGGCGTCGGACAAAGTGAATCCCGTGCCCGAAGGCCGCCGCATGGCCGCGCCGAAGCTGAGCGCTGGAGAAAAGGACTTTGCCAATGTGCTGCTGCTGAGCACGGACGCGCCGGAGGGCGAAAAAAACTTTGGCCGGGCCGACGCTATTTTGGTCTGCCGCGTGGATTTGACCACGGGGGATATGCACCTTGTTTCCCTGCCGGAGGACGCGCTGGCGGAGGTGGACGGCCTGCCCCAGGCCGTGGCGCTGCGGTACGTGAATTGCTTTGGGGGCCCGGCGCTTGTGGCGAGCGTGGTCAATAAAGCGTTGGGGCTTTCGGTGAACCGCTACTGCGCCGTGAGCGAGGAAGCCTTTGAACGGGCGGTGGACACCCTGGGCGGCGTTTCCATGGAATTGACGGCGGGGGAGGGCCAGGCCCTGGGGCTTTCCGAGGGCAGGCATACGCTCCAGGGCCGCCAGGCCCTGCGCTATGTGCGCCTGCGCAGGACGGGGGACGGCTCCCTGCGCATTCGGGCTTTGCTGGAGGCCGCGCTCCAGCAGGCCGTGGCCCGGAATTCCCTGTCCGGCGCTTTGCAGCTGATAGACGCCGTGCTGCCCTGCCTGAGCACCAATTTGACCACGGAAGACCTGGTGAATTTGGCCTTTGCCCTGTTCGGCCAGGAAACGCCGGGCAGCTTTGCCGCCCTGGGCCTGAAAGCGGATGGCGAGGGGCGGCTTATGGGCGGGGCGGAGCAGTGCCGCGCATTTTTGTACGAAAAAGGAGAATGAGCCATGATCTACGCGCTTTCCCTCAATCCCTGCCTGGATAAAACGGCCAGCCTGCCCCGCTTTTGCCTGGACGCGCCCAACCGCATCCGGGTAGAACGGCTGGATGTGGGCGGCAAAGGGGTGAACGTGGCCCGCGTGGCCTGCGCCCTGGGCGGACAGGCGCTGCTGATGGGCTTTGATTACCGGGGCGGCCCCGTAGCCGCGGCCATGGGCCGGGAGGGAGTGCCCTGCTTTCTCAGCGCGCTGAAGGGGGACCTGCGTATTAATATGAAGCTGCGGGAAACGGAAGGGGACCGCACTCTGGAAATCAACGAGAGCGGGGCGGAAGTGACGGAGAAGGACCTAAAAATGGTAGAAGAAGCGCTGCTTTCCCGCGTTCAGGCCGGGGACTGGGCGGCCCTGTCCGGCAGCCTGCCTCCCGGCGCTCCCGCGGATACCTATGCCCGCCTGTGCGGGGCATTGAATATAAAGGGCTGCCACACGGCGGTGGACTGCGACGGCGCGCCGCTTCTGCAGGCCCTGAATGCCCATCCCGCGCTTATCAAGCCCAACGCGCAGGAATTTTTCGCCCTCACCGGGGTAGAGCCCAAGGAGGAGCGGGCGGCCATTACGGCCTGCCGGGGGCTCATAGATCGGGGCGTGGGCATGGTGTGCCTGTCCCAAGGGGAGGGGGGCGCGCTGATCGTAAGCGCAAAGGGCGCCTGGCGCTGCCCTGCCGCGCCGGTAAAGGCGCAGGGCACGCAGGGGGCGGGAGATTCCATGCTGGCCGCTTTGATGCTGGCCCTGAGCCGGGGAGAAGGCGAGGGAGAAGCCCTGCGCTTTGCTTCCGCCGCCGCCGGCGCGTCGGTGGCCCGGCCCGGCACCCTTTTGTGCCGCCGGGCGGACGTGGAAGCGCTGCTTTCCGCCCTGCCGCCCGCCGCGCGCATTTCGGAAATGGATGCCAATTCATGACAGAAAATGTACTTAATTTGTGCTTTCGGCCCGAAGCGCTTGCGCCGGGCTTTTTGTATACATATAATGAAGTGGCCGCCCCAGAGACGGGCGGGCCGAAAGGATGAATGGGTATGCCCAATTTTTCTGTTTCTGACGATGTGTTTGTTCGGGCGGCGGAACAGTTTCCCACGCCTTTTCATTTGTACGACGAGGCGGGCATCCGCCGCACGGCCAGGACGCTGAACGCGGCTTTTGCCTGGGCGCCCCATTTTCAGGAGTATTTTGCGGTGAAGGCCCTGCCCAATCCCCATATCCTGCGCATTTTCCGGGAAGAAGGCTGCGGGGCCGACTGCTCCAGCGAATGCGAATTGCTGCTGGCGGAAATGGCGGGCTTTTCCGGCGAGGAGATCATGTTCAGCGCCAACGCCATGCCCCCGGAGGAATTTGACCACGCAAGGCGGCTGAACGCTGTCATCAATCTGGATGATATCAGCGATATCGATTTGCTGCTGGCCCACGGCGGCATTCCGGAGGTGGTGTGCGTCCGCTATAATCCGGGCGGGGAATTCCACCTGGGCAACGCCATCATGGGTTCTCCCGGCGAATCCAAGTACGGCTGGACGAAGGAGCAATTACCCATCGGGCTGAAGCGGCTCAAGGAATTGGGCGTAAAGGGCTTTGGCCTGCACGCTTTCTTGGCCAGCAACACCACCGATAATTCCTATTATCCCCGGCTTGCGGGCATTCTGTTTGATCTGGGCGCGGAAATGGAAAAGGCCTGCGGCCTGCCCCTCCGGTTCGTCAACCTGTCCGGCGGCGTGGGCATCCCCTACCGCCCGGAGGAAAAGGAAGCGGATATAGCCGCCATCGGCGAGGGCGTGCGGCAGGAATATGTCCGGGTGTTCGGGGCCAACGCCTCCGTGGGTATCAAAACGGAATTGGGCCGGTATATGACCGGGCCCCACGGCTGGCTGCTCACCCATGCGGTGCACGAAAAGAATATTTACAAGCATTACATCGGCGTGGACGCCTGCGCGTCCAACCTGATCCGCCCGGCCATGTATGGGGCTTACCATCATATTCATATTTGCGGCAAGCGGAACGCCCCTGCCGACCACGTGTACGACGTGACGGGGTGCCTGTGCGAAAACAACGATAAATTCGCCGTGGACCGGAAGCTGCCGAAGGTGGAAAAGGGCGATCTTTTGGTGATTCACGATACCGGGGCCCACGGCTTCGCCATGGGCTACCAGTACAATGGCCGCCTGCGCAGCGCGGAGGTGCTCTACACCCAGGACGGGTCCTTCCGCCTGATCCGCCGGGCCGAAACGCCGGAGGATTATTTCGCCACGCTGCTGTGAGCTTAGCTTGGAACGCTTTAGCAATTTGTATGCCAATGTAAAAAGAAAACTTGAAGTCACGGAGGAGCGAACAGAGTACAGTTTTATATAGTCGATTATACTGGGTCGCGTACCAGTTATATGTCAACTATATAAACTGTACTCTCCTCCACTTTCAAGCGCCCTTTCATACTTTCCCGGAGGTTTGCCGGCAGTCTGCGCCCTTTCCGGGCTTTTTCTTTTTTGGCCGAAATGGGGAAAAAACAGGACGGAATGCGGAAAAAAGCGAATTGCCAAAGCAGGAAAACAATGGTATACTGTACTTGGTCAGGTTTGAAACTTCAAACAGGATGGAGCGTTGCCATGAAATATTATCTTGCAATTGATATCGGCGCTTCCTCCGGCCGCCACATCGTGGGCTGGATGGAAGGGAACGAAATGAAAACCCAGGAGGTGTACCGTTTCCCCAACGGCGTGGAAATGGCGGACGGGCATTTGACCTGGAACATTCAGGCCCTGCTTTCCCATGTGAAGGCGGGCATTGACGAAGCGCTGAGGCTTTACCCCCGCATCGAAAGCCTGTCCATTGACACCTGGGGCGTGGACTATGTGCTCATGAACGGGGAGGAAGAAATTCTGCCCTGCTATGCCTACCGGGACAGCCGCACTGAAAACGCGATCCCCAAGGCGCATGAACTGGTATCCTTTTCGGAAATGTACCGCCGCACGGGCATTCAGTTTCAGCCCTTCAACACCGTGTATCAGCTCTACGCCGACAAGCTGGCGGGCAGGCTTGAAAAAGCCACGGATTTCCTGCTCATGCCGGAATACCTGCTCTATAAGCTTTGCGGCGTGAAAAGCCATGAGTACACCAACGCCACCACCGGCGGCATGGTGAACGCGGAAACCAAGGAATACGATGGGCAGATCATTTCCGCCCTCAAGCTGCCCTCGCATTTGTTCCAGGCCCTTTCCCAGCCCGGCGCGTATCTGGGCGATTATAAGGGCATTCGCTGCGTGCTGTGCGCCACCCACGATACCGGCAGCGCCGTGGAGGGCATTCCCATGGAAGGAAACGAGATTTTCATTTCCTCCGGCACCTGGAGCCTGCTGGGCGTGAAATCTCCCCGGCCCATTACCACCAAGGAGAGCGAACAGGCCAATTATTCCAACGAGGGCGGCGTGGGCTACATCCGGTACCTGAAAAACATCATGGGCATGTGGCTGGTGAACCGGCTGCGGGACGAATTGTGCCCCGGCAAGCCCTGGAACGAGATCACCCAGGAAGCGTCGGAAAAGCACTTTGATTACACCGTGGACGCCAACGACCCCGCCTTTATGGCCCCGGAAAGCATGAAGGCGGCCTTCGACGCCGCCCTGCCCCATCCGCCCAAGTGCCCCATGGGCTATTTCCGCTGCGCTTACCGCAGCCTGGCCCTGTGCTACCAAAAGGCGATTGCGGAAATGGAAACAATCACGGGGCAAACCTATTCCCGCGTCTACATCGTGGGCGGCGGGGCCAAGAATCCGTTTTTGAACCGGCTCACCGAGGAATTTACCGGCAAGCAAGTCATCGCTCTGCCCATTGAGGCAACGGCGCTTGGAAATTTAAAAATTCAAATGGAGGCGGCAGAATGAGCTACGAAGAAGCGAAAAAACGCTATGAAGCGCTGGGAATCGACGTGGAAGCGGCCATGGAAAAGCTGAAAACGGTTCCCGTCTCTTTGCATTGCTGGCAGGGCGACGATGTGCGCGGGTTTGACACCGACCCCAGCAAGCCCCTCACCGGCGGCATCCAAACCACCGGCAATTATCCCGGCCGGGCCCGCACCCCGGAAGAACTGATGGCCGATATCGATAAGGTGCTTTCCCTCATCCCCGGCCAGCCCAAGATGAACCTGCACGCCAGCTACGCCATTTTTGAAAACGGCGAATGGGCGGACCGGGACAAGCTGGAGCCCCGGCACTTCAAAAAGTGGGTGGAATTCTGCAAGGAACGCGGCCTGGGCTGCGATTTTAACCCCACCTTCTTCTCCCACCCCAAGTGCGATCCCCTTACGCTGTCCTCCCCCCATGAAGAAACCCGGAAATTCTGGATCGAGCACGGCAAGGCCAGCATCCGCATTTCCAATTACCTGGCGGAGGAATTGGGCCAGATGTGCACCATGAATATCTGGACCGGCGACGGCTTTAAGGACGTGCCGGCGGACCGCATGGGCCCCCGCGTGCGCTATAAGGAAAGCATCGATGAAATTTTGTCCGAGCCCTACGACTTTGCCAAGGTGAAGCCCTGCGTGGAAAGCAAGGTGTTTGGCATCGGCGTGGAAGCCTACACCGTGGGCAGCGCGGAATTTGCCCTCAGCTACGCCGCGGCCAACAAGGAAAAGTGCATTCCCCTGATGGACAACGGCCACTATCACCCCACCGAGGTGGTGAGCGATAAAATTCCCGCCCTGCTCACCTTCTTCCCCGAAATCGCCCTGCACATCACCCGCCCCATCCGCTGGGACAGCGACCATGTGGTGCTCTTTGACGACGAGACCAAGGAAATCGCCAAGGAAATCGTGCGCTGCGGCGGGCTGGACGGCCGGGTGCACATCGCTCTGGACTACTTTGACGCCTCCATCAACCGCATTTCGGCCTGGGTGGTGGGCTACCGCAACACGCAAAAGGCCCTGCTTTCCGCCCTGCTCACGCCCGCGGACAGCCTCAAGGCCCTTCAGGATACCGACCAGTTCACCGAGCTGATGGTGCGCCAGGAAGAACTCAAGACCCTGCCCTTCGGCGAAATCTGGAACGAATACTGCCACCGCTGCGGCGTGCCCGGCGACGGCGAATGGTTTGAGCAAGTTAAAGATTACGAAAAGAAAGTGTTGGTGAACCGCAAATGAAAGATATTCTGACCGCTCCCTTTATGGTGGAAATGATTCGCACCGTGACCAACATGTATAACCATGGCTGGGACGAGCGCAACGGCGGCAACGTGAGCCTGATGCTGGATGAAAACGACGTGAAGGAATACCTGGACCTGAACAGCGTGAAGCTGAAGATTCCCACCGGGTTCACCGCCCCCGAACTGGACGGCAAGTATTTCCTGGTAACGGGCACCGGCAAGTACTTTAAAAACGTGCAGTACGCCCCGGAAATCAACCTGGGCATCGTGCGCGTGACGGCCTACGGCGAACTGGCGGAGCTGCTGTGGGGCTTTGAGGACGGCGGCAGCTTCACCAGCGAATTCCCCGCCCATATGATGAGCCATGTGGCCCGCCTGAAGGTGAACCCCGAAAACCGCGTGGTGATGCACTGCCATCCCGCCAACCTGCTGGCCATGACCTATGTGCACGACCTGGACGAGAAGGCCTTCACCCGCACCCTGTGGCAGATGTGCACCGAGTGCATCGTGGTCTTCCCCGACGGCGTGAACGTGCTGCCCTGGATGCTGTGCGGCACCAACGAGATCGGCGAAGCCACCGCGGAAAAGATGCTCACCGCCCGTCTGGTCGTCTGGGCCCAGCATGGCATTTACGGCGCGGGCAAGGATCTGGATGAAACCTTCGGCCTCATCGAAACCGCCGAAAAGGGCGCGGAAATTTATATGAAGATCGCCCACCTGCCCCTGAAAAACACCATTACCGACGATGAACTGCATCAGCTGGAAAAGCGCTTCAAGGTGAAGGGCCGGGAAGGCTACCTGGATTAAGGAAAGAAAACAGCATAAAATCGCCTCCCCAGCCGGGGAGGCGGCAGAGCATCGATAAAGTCGACGCTCTGCCATCGAAAGCCTGCAAGCAGTCTTTCGATGGGAACATCAAAATGACATTTCCAGGCAATTCAGCCTGGAAATGTTCATTTTTTACGGCCGCGAATTGATAGGAGAAGCGGCTTTGCCGGTCAATCGTTCCTGGGCGGATGGATGGGAAAAATGTTTTCCAGCCCGGAAACGCTTTCTCCCTCGGCTTCCGTTTCAATTTGGGCGGGCAGGATGCCGGTGCACTCGGTCATGGACGCCGCCTGCTGGATATCAAACAGCGGGTGCGGGCCCCGCGGTTCGTTTTGCTGCTTCTTTTTCGCGCTCATTTGGTTTCGTAGCTCCGGCACATGCTTTCATCGGCGGGGTCGCCGGAATAGGCCATGGGCGTAGGGGCCACCTGGATGCTTTCCAGGGAACACAGGCCCTGCTCTTCCTTCAAATGCTTGCAGGATTCCACGGAGCAGTGGATGCACTGATTTCTTTTTTCAGCCATAGGATAGGGACCCTCCATTCTGCTTTTTGTTTGCTGATTGGCCAAACGCGGGGCGGCCCCTGCGCGCAGGGCCGCCAGGCCTGGCCCCGTCTTTCTTTTCGTGTGACCCGGAGCAAAAGCGCGTTTCCCTGAAACGCGCCTGCGTCCGGTGCTGCCGGGAAGAAAAGGAGCCAATCCTGCGTCAGCCATAGCATGCGCAAAATAGCGTCTTGCCATACAGGGAGAAATGTGGTAAAATTTTTTCTTGCCGACTGTGCTTCGGCAACGGATGATGCGCGTTTTCATGCGCCACCCATCCGAAAAAAACAGGATGCGCCCAAGCGCTATCCTTATATGAAAGGAGATTTTGGCATGAATAAGTCTTTCAATGTCAAAACCTTGTGTGTGGGCGGCGCTGTAGCCGCGCTGTATGTGGTGCTGACGCTGGTGGCGCAGGCCTTTGGGCTTGCCAGCGGCGCCATACAGGTCCGCCTTTCCGAAGCGCTCACCATTCTTCCCGTCTTCACCGCCGCGGCGGTGCCGGGGCTGACGGTGGGCTGCGTGCTGGCCAATTTGATTACCGGCTGCGCCATGTGGGACGTGGTGTTTGGCAGCCTGGCCACCCTGCTTGGCGCCATCGGCACCCGGCTGCTTCGGAAAAATCCGCTGATCGCCTGGATTCCTCCGGTGGTGAGCAATATGGTAATCGTTCCCCTGGTGCTGCAAAGGGTGTACGGCGTGCCGGATTCCTTCTGGTACCTGATGCTCACGGTGGGCGCCGGCGAAGTGATCGCCTGCGGCATCCTGGGCCTGCTGCTGTATAAGGCCCTCAAGAAGGTTCCCAAGCTGTTTGACTAAAAAGCCTTGACAAGCCGCCCCAAAATCGGTAAGATAGGAGCACATGCGAAGAAAGGGAGAGTACCCGGCAGGGTCGCCCACAGAGAGCCGCGGAGGGTGGAAGCGCGGCGGCGGACGGCGGGGGAACATGGCCCTGGAGCATGCGCGGGCAAGCGCGTTCAGCCCGCGCCGGGCGGCGCCGATATCCGCCGGAATGAAGGCAGGCTTTCGGGAAAAAGAAAAGCCTGTAAATCAGGGTGGTACCGCGTAAGAATTACGCCCCTGCATCGACATAATCGATGCGGGGGCTTTTGCAATCCGCCGCATCAGACCAGAAAAGGAGAGGATTCCCCATGGACCAGAAAAAGACCTTCTACATCACCACGCCCATCTACTATCCTTCGGGCAACATGACCATCGGCCACACCTACACCACCGTGGCGGCGGACACCATGACCCGGTTCAAGAAAATGCAGGGGTATGACACCTACTTCCTCACCGGCACCGACGAGCACGGCCAGAAAATCGAAAAAAAGGCCGCCGAGCAGGGCGTGACCCCCATCGAATACGTGGATAAGATCGTGGCGGAAACCAAGGATTTGTGGAAGCTGATGAACATTGAGTACGATGATTTCATCCGCACCACCCAGGACCGGCATATGAAAATCGTGCAGAAGATTTTCCGCCAGTTCTATGAGCAGGGGGATATTTACAAGAGCGCCTATGAGGGCATGTACTGCACGCCCTGCGAATCCTTCTGGACGCCCACGCAGCTGGTGGAGAAGGACGGGGTGAAGGTGTGCCCGGACTGCGGCCGCCCCTGCCAGCCCATGCAGGAGGAAAGCTATTTCTTCCGCATGAGCAAATACCAGGATTGGCTGATCGATTACATCGAAACCCATCCCGATTTCATTCAGCCCGCCAAGCGCGCCAATGAAATGATTAACAATTTCTTAAAGCCGGGGCTTCAGGACCTGTGCGTCAGCCGCACCAGCGTCAAATGGGGCGTGCCCGTGGATTTTGACGATAAGCACACGGTGTACGTGTGGATCGACGCCCTTTCCAACTACATCACCGCCCTGGGCTACGGCACGGACCACGATGAGCTGTTCAAAAAGTATTGGCCCGCGGATATCCACCTGGTGGGCAAGGAAATCGTCCGCTTCCATACCATCTATTGGCCCATCATGCTCCACGCCCTGGGCCTGCCCCTGCCCAAGCAGGTGTTTGGCCACGGCTGGCTTCTGTTCGGCGCGGACAGGATGAGCAAATCCAAGGGCAACGTGGTGTATCCCCAGCCCATTGTGGCCCGCTACGGCGTGGACGCGCTTCGCTATTACCTCATGCGCGAAATGCCCTTCGGCGCCGACGGCAACTACACCAACGAATCCTTCCTGACCCGCATGAACGCCGATTTGGCCAACGATTTGGGCAACCTGGTTTCCCGCACGGTGGCCATGATCGAAAAATATTTTGACGGCGTGGTCCCCGCCTGGGATAAGACCGCCGACGAGCCCGTGGGCAACGATCTGCGCGCCCACTGCGCGGCCCTGCCCGGCCTGGTGGAGGAGCAGATGGACAAGCTGCAGTTTTCCCAGGCCCTGGCCGAAATTTGGAAGGTCATTGGCGAATGCAATAAGTACATCGACCTGACGCAGCCCTGGGTGCTGGGCAAGGACGAAGCAAAGAAGGGCCTGCTTGGCAACGTGCTGCTGACGCTGGCGGAATGCGTGCGCTTCGTGGCCGTGCTCATCCGGCCCGTCATGCCCTCCACCCCGGAACGCATTTTTGAGCAGCTGGGCGTGCAGGAGGAAGCGCTCAAATCCTGGGAATCCCTTTCCTGCTTTGGCGCCCTGCCCCAGGGCATCCGGGTGCGCAAGGGCGAAGCCCTGTTCCCCCGCATCGACGTGAACAAGGAATTGGAGGCCCTCAGCGGCAAAGAGGAAAAGAAGGAAGAAAAGAAAGAGGCCAAGCAGGAAAAGAAGGAACAGAAGGCCGATAAGAAGGAAAAGAAAAAGGCGGAAATTCCCGAAGGCTGCATCGGCTTTGACGATTTTGAAAAGATCAAGCTGCGGGTGGCCCGCGTGGTGGAATGCGAACGGGTGGAGAAGAGCGAAAAGCTGCTGAAATTCCGCCTGTCCCTGGGCGATGAGGAGCGCACCGTGCTTTCCGGCATCGCCAAGTTCCACACCCCGGAGGAATTGATCGGCAAAAAGCTGATTTTGCTGGCCAATCTGGCGCCCCGGAAGATCATGGGCATCGAAAGCCAGGGCATGCTCCTGTCCGCCGTGAAGACGAATGAGGACGGCAGCGAAACCCTGCGGCTCCTGACCGCCGATCCCATCATGCCCGACGGCGCGGAAATCGGCTGACCTTGAATAGAACAATAGGGATTTTTGCGCTGAGCAAGCCAAAAATCCCTATTTTTACAGGCGCGCCGGAAAATGAAAAAAGGAGAGGGAAAGCCATGCGTACGCAAAAATGCGCCGCCCTGGCGCTGGCCCTGCTGCTGGCGCTGAGCGCCTGGGGCGCGGCGGGAGAAGAAGGCCTGAGCCTGCGGGATAGATATGAGGGACTTATGACGGTGGGCGCGGAGGCGGCCTTGGACGACGTGCGGGAGGAAGCGGGGCGGGAAGCGCTGCCGCGCCAATTCCATTTTCTTTCCGGCGGCGAAGCGATGACCGCCGCGGCGGTGCTGGACCGTTCCTCCTCCGTAAAGAGCAAGGACGGCGTCCGGGCCAGGCTGAATTTTTCCAAGCCGGGGCCTCTGCTGTCCTTTGCCCTGGAAAACCAAATGCAGGCGCAGTTCGGCCCGCTGGTGAGCGCCGGCGCGCCGCGTTGGTTTTTTGCGGAAAAATGGTCCTCCATGCCCAACGCGCCGCTGGTGGACCGGGATACCATGCTCAAGCGCATGGAAAACCTGATCGCGGGCGTCATCGAGTCCGTCAACGCCCAGTATCCCGGCGCGGTGTGCGCTTGGGACGTGGCAGACGGCGCACGGGAAGGGGAAAACCTGTGGGCTCAGGTGATCGGCGGCGATTATGTGGCGCAGGCTTTCGCCTTCGCCCGGCAATACGCCGCGAAGGAACAGCCCTTATTTTTCATTCTGCCAGAGGGAGGCTTGACGGCGGAGGAAGAAGCGCTGGTCCGCTCCCTGAAAGAAAAGGGCCTGCTGGACGGGGTGAAATTGACCCTGCCCGTGGACGGGGAAAACAGCGCGCAGCCATACGAGGACGCCATGAAGTCATTCGCCGAATGGAATTTGGCTGTTCACGCTGTGCTAAAAAGCGGCGCCTCCGGCGGTTCCCTGCTGAGCCGCATGCGGCTGGCGGCGGCCTACCGTTCCGCCATGGCCCTGCTGGAAAAGGAGGGGGCCCAGAGCGTCACCTTCGCTTCCCTGCGGGGAGAAAACGGCCTTATGGATGAAGCCTTCCGCCGTCAGCCCGCCTTTTTCGGCGCTGTTCAAAGCGGGCAGATTCCTCTGACCGGCGGAGAAGAAGCGCTGATGGCCGCCGCGGAGAACCTGGGCTTTGAGGAGGAAGGAAGCGTAAGCGTGTATAAAACCTTGAAGGAGCATAACCCCGTGATGGTGCAGCGCTTTGGCGCGGACCCCTGGGCCATGGTGTACGATGGCCGGGTGTACCTGTACATGACGGGCGACGAACCCATGCTGGAGGCGGACGGCACGCCCCGCACCAATAATTACAGCAACATCACCACCCTGCGCGTGCTGTCCTCCGCCGATTTGGTAAACTGGCAGGATCACGGCTCCATCAACGCCGCGGGAAGAAACGGCGCGGCCAAATGGGCGGCCAATTCCTGGGCTCCCTGCGCGGCCTGTCAAACCATCGATGGGCAGGACCGGTTTTTCCTGTACTTCGCCAACAGCGGCGGCGGCATCGGCGTGCTGACCTCCGACAGCCCCACCGGCCCTT
>CAMOHY010000037.1 GCA_946615495.1 uncultured Clostridia bacterium | reverse complement strand
CTGAACCGCTCTTTGGGCTCCAAAGAGCGGTTTCCCCCATAAATCTTTTCAATCGTATAATCAGATTTCCCTATCTATACGCAACCGTGCCGCAGCCGTTGAAGCGGGCAAAGCGCTTCACGGCGGTGCCGATGGCGGCGCTCAGCTTTTTTGTTTGCCGGACGCCGGGCTCCAGCCAAATGTTTTTCACGGTCAAAACGCCTTGCTTCCCATCGGCCACGGCCTCGATGCGCCCCACGAACGCTTCGCCGTAAAGGACGGGCAGGGTGTAATAGCCGTATTTCCGCTTGTCGGCGGGCGTGTAGATTTCCCAGGAATAATGAAAATCAAAAAGCGCTTCAATCAGCTTCCGGTCCCAAAGCAGGGGGTCCAAAGGAGCCAGGAAGGCGCAGTGCGCCTTCAGCGCCTGAGGGGAGCAGGCCTGCGCCAGCAAGTTCTTTTCCGCTGCCAGCATAAAAAGCGGCCCGCGGATGCCCTCCACCGGCACAGCCTCCAAAACGCCCTGCTCCCTGAGCGTTTTGAAGGCGGCGGCCCGCTTTTCCCCGCTCATATCCCAAATGCCCAAAAAGGCGTCGGAGCGCCGGTCCCACAGCAGGCCCACGGCGCCGACCCGGCGGGAAACGCGCCAGCACAGATGGTCAAAATCATCCGGCAGCGGGTCCGGGGCCTGGAGCAAGGGGAAGGGAAGGCAGCGCCGGGTCAGGTCGTAGGTTTTCCGCGCGCCGTCTTTGTGGTGAATCATCAGCCGTCCGTCGGAATACATTTGCTCCAGCACGGACCGGGCGGCGTTGGACCGTCCATGCCAATCGCCGCTCCAATGGATGGAGGAATGCCAATGAATCTTTCCGGAAACGGGCAGGGAGGCGGAATCCACCGGCCCGTTTTGCTCAATATAGGAAAGCGCCAGGTTTTCCAGCGCCTCCAATTCTTCAAACCTGCGGCCGTTTTCATAGCTTACGCGGCGGAAGCGGGAAAAATAGGGCCAATCCTCGATGGGAAGGATGGACAGCTCCTTGTCCGGATAGTCGAAAAGCAGCCGGTCGCGGTATAAAAGCTCTCCCAGCATCTTTTTGGAAAAGCCCTTTACGCGGGCTTGCAGCGTCAATTCCGCGTTGCGGCCGCACACGTCCACCGGGTCAAACTGGATGCAGCCGCTTTGGCGCACAAAGGCCAGGGCCCCTTCCTTGCCGGCAAAACGGGGTTCGCCCAGCAAGCCGTGGCGGAGCAGCAGAAAACGGCGCGCCGCCTGGCGGCTGATGGTTTCCATAGCGCTCCTCCCTTCACTTTTCGGGCTTTAAGTGATAAATGCGGCCAATTTCCTCCGTGTCCGTTCCGTCAGGGTTTTTGACGATGAGGGGAGGCTCGATTATCAATCCGGGGTTTACGTCCAGCATGGCCTCAATGAGGGCCAGACGGGCGGGCCGCAGGACGTTTGCGTGCACCAGGCGCAGCCGCTTGGGCTCCAAGCGCTTTTTTCTAAGAACGCCGAAGGCGTCGGCCAAGCGGGCGGTGGGCAGCATGAGGGAAAAGCGCGCCCTGCTTTTGAGCAGCCAGGCGGCGGCGCAGGCTATGTCCTCCAGGGTGCATTCCCCTTCCTGCCGGGCGGCGCGCAGGGCTGGCTTGGGGCTGGGCAGGGAAGCGCGCTGGGGGCTGTAGGGCGGGTTGCAGATTACCAGGTCATAGGCCCCGTGGGGCAGGAAGGAGCGCACGTCCTTCAGGTCCCGGTTGTGCACGGTAATTTTTTCGTCCAGCCCATTCAAACGCATGCTGCGCTGAGCCCGCTGGGCGGCGTCCTGCTGGATTTCCACCGCGTCGCAGGTCATATCGCCCGCCCGTCCGTAGAGCAGCAGGGGCAATATTCCCGTGCCCGTGCCCAAATCGCACACCCGGCTGCCCTTGCGCACCCTGGCAAAGTCCGCCAGCAGTACGCTGTCCATGCCAAAACGGAAGGCGGCGGGGGATTGGATGATGCGCAGATTCACAAATTGCAGATCATCAATCCGTTCGCCGGGCAAAAGCAGGGAGGAAAAATCGTTAATCATACAAATCAAACTCCAGATACTTGGTCATGCAGTAACCGGTAATCCCTTCGTATTCCACCGCGCACCAGGTGTCGCCTACGGCGGTGATGAGCAGGGAATCAAATTTGGGCATTTCCCGGAGCACCTTGGCCTGGGTGTTGGCGTTTTCGCGCAGGTTCAGGCTGCTGGAGGTGGGCATGATGCGGCCTACAATGGGGGAGGGCAGCACCCGCAGGGCGGCGGATGGGCCGGAAGGGGCTTGAGTGGGCTGGGGCGCAGTAGTGGGCTGGGGCGCAGCGCCGGAAAAGGAAAGGAAGCGGGTCATCACATATCCCGTTACTCCGGCGTAAACCACCCGGCACCAGTCCGCGCCCTGGGAAAGCACGGCCACCGCGTCGCCCTGGGGAATGGTGCGCAGCACCTTGGCGGTGTCCCGCGCGCTTTCCCGCAGGTTCAGGGAACCGTTGGGGGTGACGACCCAAGCCGTAGCGTCGCTTGGCGCGGGCTGCGAAGGCTCCGCCGCCGGCGCGGGCGGGGCGGTGGGCGAGACAGTGGGCGCGGCGCCATTTTGGAATGTCAGGTACCGGGTCATCACATAGCCGGTGTCGCCGCCATAGACGGTTTTGCACCAAGCGCTGCCTCTTTCCAGAATGGGAATGACCGCGTACTGGGGAATGGTGCGCAGCACCCTGGCGTTGGCGTCGGCCAGCTCCCGCAAATTGAGCGAGCCTTGAGAGGTGGTCACTTGAGCGGAGGACGCGGCAGCGGGGACCTCGTATCCCGGCGCCGCCGTGGACGCGGGCGTTGGGGCTTCGGCGGAAAAAGTGAGGAACTTGGTCATAACATACCCGGAATAGGAGCCGTAAGCGGTTCTGCACCAGGCGCTTCCCCGCTCGTAAATGGGAATCAGCGCGTTTTGCGGAATGGTGCACAGCACCTTGGCGCTGTCGCTGGCCGTTTGCCGCAGGTTCAGGGAGCCGCTTTTTGTGGTCACGCGGGCGGTGGCGCCGCCTTCCGCCTGCGGCGCGGGCGTATTCAGGGAAACGGGCTGTTCGGTGATCCATTGCTCCTGGCTTTGCTGGCCCGGCACGATGGGACTTAAAATGGAGCGGGTGAGGGTGTATTCCACGCGGGTGCAGCCCTCGAAATAAAAGGCCAGGATTTGGTCGTAGGTGTAGCCCATTTGGGCCATATACATAGCGCCCCGCTGGCTCATGCCGATGCCGTGGCCATAGCGCCGGGCGGTTACGGTGAAGCCGCTTGCGCTTTGGGTGACGGACCAAAGCTCGTTGCTGCCGGAGGTGATGCTCATGGCCAAGGGGCCTTCCAGCTCCTTAAAGATATCGAAGGTCAGCGTGCCAAAGCCCGTTTGGCCGTTGCGGGTATACTGAACGGAAAAATCCAGCTTGGTATACAGGCGGCTGGGGGCAGCGTACTTGGGGGTATGGGGCGTTATGGCGCTGACGGCCACCACCGCGGCGCCGGAGCCGAATACGGCGGCGGCCTTTTGGTTGAGCAGCCGGCCCAGCGTGGCGTTGCTTTGATTGCCGGAGGCGTTGACGGAAAAGGAAACCTTTCTGGAATCGGGGTTAGCCAAATCGTAGGGGTCGTCCTTAACGCCCAGATAGGCGTAGCCGTTGGTGCCCCAGGCGTTTTTGATGGATTCGGTCTGCCCGCCGTTGGAGGCGGTGTAGTAGGTGGCGGTGAAGGCGGAGCCGTTTTTGACCACGATGCCGCGGGTGGCGTCCACGGCGGCCTTGCAGTTTGAATTGCCGGAGGGCGTGCCGGAATACACCTGGTCGCCGGTGGTGTCCACGACGTCGTAAAGGGAAGAGGAGGCGGCGTTCATGGCCCGCATGGTATAGGTGCGGGCGGCCACGGCCTGGGCCTTCAGCGCCTCCATGCCGGAGGAATTGCCCATTTCATAGGGGAGCACGCCGTAGAGATAATCCTCCATGTAAATACTGGCTACCACATACAGGGTATAGCCGCCGTTGGCGGAACGCACGGTAAACTGGAAATCGCCGGGATACAGATTGCCCGGCGCCCGGCCCTGGGCCACCTTAATGCCGTTTTGGCCGCTGGTTTCATGGCGGCACAGGCGGAAGGCGGACCCCATATCATGGGTGGAGCCGTTTGCGGTGAGGGAGAGCTTGCCGGTGGAGGAATTGAATTTTACGGTGAGGCTGCTGCCGCTTCCCAAAGAAAAGGAGGATTGGCCGTTCACCGTGTAGCTGCCCTGCACGGTCAATTGGAGGGAGGAAGGATTTCCCAGGGACGAAAGGCGCACCCGCACCATGCCGCTTTGCGTGTTTCCGGCTTGCATGGGCGCGCTTTTCAGCCCTTCCGCTCCGGCGGAAAAGGGAAAAAGGAAGAATACCAATAAACACAGCAAAATCTGTATCGCAGTCAGGCGTTTGTACATTGCTTCCTCCTCAGCCGTGAAAAAGTACAATTGATCGTAACACTTTCGTAATCATTTGCAGTGTACCATATTTGCGCCGTTTTGTCCATGGCTGAACGCATAGAAATGAATGGAAAGAATGGGCGCGGCAAGGAAAATGGACGTATTTTGGGCGGGGAACAGCCTGCCGCTTTTCATTTTCTCTGATTTGTGATAAAATAAACCAGGTAAGAAAACAGAAACGAGGAAAAGCAATGATCGTAGTGGTGGCGGAAAAGCCCAGCGTGGGGCGGGACATTGCCAAGGTGCTGGGGTGCCGGGACAGGGGCGAGGGCTTCCTAAAGGGAGAAAACTATCTTGTCACCTGGGCCGTGGGGCACCTGGTTACGCTGTGCGAGCCGGACGAGATAGACGAAAAATACAAAAAATGGCGCATGGAGGATTTGCCCATGCTGCCAAGCGATATTCCCACCAAGGTGATTTCCAAAACAAAAGCTCAGTTTTCCATTGTAAAAAAGCTGATGAACGATCAGGACACGGAAAAGCTCATCTGCGCCACCGACGCCGGGCGGGAAGGGGAATTGATCTTCCGCCTCATTTACAATCAGGCCAAATGCAAAAAGCCGGTGGACCGGCTGTGGATTTCCTCCATGACGGACGAGGCCATTCGGGAGGGCTTTGCGAACCTGAAGCCCGCAGCGGAATACGACGGATTGTACCGCAGCGCCACCTGCCGGTCGGAGGCGGACTGGCTGGTAGGCATGAACGCCAGCCGGGCGTTTACGCTGCGCTTTGACGCGCTGCTTTCCATCGGCCGGGTGCAAACGCCCACGCTGGCCATTTTGGTGAAGCGCTATCACGAGATCGCAAATTTTAAACCGGAAGAATACTTTACCGTGAACGCCGATTTCGGCGATTATTCCGGCCAGTGGTTTGATGAAAAGGCGGAGGACGAAAAGAAGGCCAACCGCATCCCCACCAAAGAAAAGGCCGATGAGATCGCCAAGGCGGTCAAGGGCAAGGCCGCGCGCGTTCAAAGCGTGAGCGCGGAGGAAAAGAAGGAATGGCCGCCCCAGCTGTATGATTTGACCTCTCTCCAGCGGGAGGCCAACCGGAAGCTGGGCTTTACCGCCGATAAAACGCTGAAGATCGCCCAGGAATTATACGAAAAATGGAAGGCCATCACCTATCCCCGCACCGACAGCCGCTATCTGCCCATGGACATGATTTCCCGCACCAAGCAGACCTTGCAAAGGCTGCCGGGAGATTATAAGCCTTTCGTGGAAAGCATTCCTTGGAAGGAGGAGGGCAAGCTGCCCATCTCCCGCCGCATTTTTGACAACGACAAGATTTCCGATCACCACGCCATTATCCCCACGCCGCAGACCGCGCCGGTGGACAAATTGCCCGCCGACGCCCAGAAGCTGTTTGATATGATCGCCCGGCGGCTCATCGCCGTGTTTTATCCGCCCCATGTGTACGACCAGATCAAGGTCATTACCGAATGCCAGGGCCACGCCTTCAAATCCACCGGCCGGGTGGTGCGTGAGAACGGATGGAAGGACGTGTACCCTTCCGAAAAGGAGGGAGAGGACGCCCTTCCGCCCCTTCGCGAGGGGGACGGGCGAACCGTGAGCAAAGCGGCCGTAAAAAAGGAGACGACCAAGCCCCCCGCCCCGCACACCGACGCTTCGCTTCTTTCCGCCATGGAAAACGCGGGCAGGGAGCTGGAGGATGAAAAGCTGCGGGAGCAAATGAAGGGCAGCGGCCTGGGCACGCCCGCCACCCGCGCCGCCATCATAGAGCGGCTCATTCAGGTGGGCTACGCCAGCCGCAAGGGCAGGGCCCTGAGCGCCACCGAAAAGGGCGTTTCCCTTATCGCTATCGCCCCGCCGGAAATCGCATCCCCTGAAACCACGGGCAAGTGGGAACTGGCGCTGGATGAGATCGCCAAAAACAAGCGGGACACCCAGCGCTTTATGGAGGGTATCCGCCGCCTGTCCACCTTCCTGGTGGAATATGCCAGAGACACCAAAACAGAAGCCTCCTTCCCGGAGGAAATGCGCCGGGGCAAAGGAAAAACCAAACGGAAAACCAGCGCCGTCAAGCCCATCGAGGGGGCGGCGTGCCCTTTGTGCGGCAAGCCCATGCAGGAAAACAGCAAGGCCTTCGGCTGCTCCGCCTGGCGGGAGGGGTGCCATTTTACCCTGTGGAAGGATGGGCTCAAGCGCGGCGGCGGCCCGGTGCTGACGGAAAAACTGGTCAAATTATTATTGGCAAATAAGCAGGTTCAGGGCTCCACGGGCGCCATTGCCCTGACCGACGGCAATTTGAGCTTTACGCCAAAGGGCCAGGAAACGCCCAGCGTCTCCTTCCCCGTAATTTATCAAAAAGGATGAACAAAACGCATTTTCCCTGCTTGAGGAGGCACAAGCGATGGATTCATGGGTTGAAACCAAGCAGTTTCCCGCGCATCTGATTTCCGCGGCGGGCCTGGTGTACAGAGGGGAGCAGGTGCTTTTAATCAGGTCCGCCCGGAGAGGCTGGGAATTTCCCGGCGGCGTGATCGAGCAGGGAGAAGTGGTGACAGATGGCTTGAAGCGCGAAATTTGGGAGGAAAGCGGCATTGCGGCGCAGCCCGTGGCGCTGGTGGGCGTATACCAGAATCTGGCGCAGAAAAAAGGCTATGGCCCGCTGGAGGGAATGCTGATTCCGCCCGTTGTGATTTTCGATTTTATTTGCGCCTATACCGGCGGCACGGAAACGCTGTCGGAGGAAAGCCTGGAAATTGGATGGTTCAGCCCGGAGGAAGCGCTGCGCTTGGTCCAATATCCGGGCTACGGCGAAAGGCTTTCCAATATGCTCCGTTATCAGGGAACAGTCAAGCTGTCGGCCTTTGAAAAAACCGCCGATCAAATGCGGAATTACCGGGAAATCGATTTGCGGCAGGGCCCGTTTCCTGTGTAGCCGAAAATGAGAAAAGCGAAAGAAGCATAAAGAAACTATCATGCCCTTCTCATCATTTTCTAATGGTTTTCCTCCTTTTCCTCTCATTTTCTTTCGATAAGATATAACCGTTCCAAGGGGAACAGAACAAAAACCTAAACGACAGGCGATGCGCCGGGGAGGAAATACAATGGATCATTTTGAAATGGTAGAAAAGCTGCGGACCAAGGCCAACGTAACCTACGAGGAAGCCAAGGCGGCCCTGGAGAAGAGCGACTGGGACATTCTGGACGCGCTGGTGCTGCTGGAGAGCGAAGGCAAGGTAAAGGACGGCCAGCCCGCCCAGGAATACACCACCCAGGAAAAGAAGGAATACACCTGGCAAACCAAGAATGGCGGCGAAGTAAAGGTAACGGTGTCCAGCGCGCTGGGCAAGCTGTGGGACTGGATTAAAAAGCTGTTCCAGAAGGGCAACGCCAACCAGTTCGTCATCAACCGCAAGGGCGAAGAATTGATCGCCATGCCCATCACTGTGCTGGCGCTGCTGATGCTCTGCTTCTGGCCCTTCTCCCTGATCGTGCTGTTCGTCGGCCTGTTTCTGGGCGCGCGCTACAGCTTCCGGGGGCCGGACATTGCCGGCAAGGTGAACGATATTATGGGCAAGGCCCAGGAAAAGGCGGCCTCCGCCGTGGAAATCCATATGGATAAGAACGAAAACGAAATTCACGCCGATGATGGCGAAAGCAAGGTAGAGTAAACAATTATACGGAGAGGGAGGGGCCAAAGGCTTCTCCCTGTTCCGGTTTAGTAGGAGAGGATGCGCATGACCCGGATTCTGCTGGTGGAGGACGAAGAAAAGCTGGCCCGCTTCGTGGAATTGGAGCTTACCCACGAGGGCTATCAGGTGGAAAAGGCCTTTGACGGCCGCACGGGCCTGGACATGGCCGAGAGCGGGCAGTATGACCTGCTGCTGCTGGATATCATGCTGCCAGGGCTCAACGGCCTGGAGGTGCTGCGCCGCCTGCGCCGGTCCTCCCAGGTGCCCGTCATTATGCTCACCGCCCGCGACGCCGTAATGGACAAGGTGACGGGCCTGGACATGGGCGCCGACGACTACGTGACCAAGCCCTTCTCCATCGAAGAACTGCTGGCCCGCATCCGCGCCGCCCTGCGCAAGCAGACCGCTCAGAAAAAGGAGGACGGCCTGCTTGCCTGCGCGGACCTGACGGTGGACATTTCCCGCCATCGCGTTGCCCGCGGCGGAAAGGAAATTGAGCTGACAGGCCGGGAATTTTCTCTTTTGCAGTATTTTATGGAAAATAAGACCATCGTCCTCACCCGCGACCAATTGCTGGAAAAAGTATGGGGCTATGAGTACCTGGGGGAAACCAATGTGGTGGACGTGTACGTGCGCTATTTGCGGGGCAAGATCGACGACGGCTTTGAACAAAAACTGCTCCACACTGTGCGCGGCGTGGGCTATGTGCTGAGGGACGACGCATGAAGGAAGACAGAAGGGTAAATTCCATCGCCAAGCGCATCAACGGCTATTGGCTGCGGCGCACCCTGCTCATTCTGGCGCTGATTGACGGGGCTCTGTTCGCCATGATCGCCCAGAATTGGCTGGTGGTAAACGTGACGCATTTCTGGGCGGTGCTGGGCGGGGCGGAATTGCTGCTCATCCTGCTCCAGTCCCGCGTGGGCAAGGACAAGGCCCGCCGGCTGCTGGAGCCCCTGGAGCGCATCGCCCAAACGGCCCAGGAGCTTAGCCAGGTGCGCTTTGATTCTGAAAAGCTGCACCATTTGGAGGACGCCATCGGCACCGTCAGCCCCCTGGCCCCGGACGCTAAAGTGCTCACCGGCGACAAAGAGCTGCAGGGCATTGAGCAGGCGGTAAACGGCCTCATCGGCCGCATGCACGAAACCTACGTGGAGCAGAGCCGCTTCGTGTCCGACGCGTCCCATGAATTGCGCACGCCCATCGCCGTTATTCAGGGCTACGCCGATATGCTGTCCCGCTGGGGCAAGGACGACGCCAAGGTGCTGGACGAGGGCATCGGAGCCATCCAGACCGAATCCGCCCACATGAAAAAGCTTATTGAGCAATTGCTTTTCCTGGCCCGCGGCGACAACGGACGCAACCAGATGACCCCGGAGGAAATCGACCTGTCCCAAATGATGCGGGAAGTGTACGAGGAATCCGTCATGATCCATCCGGACCGGGAATGGCGGCTGGACGCTCAGCAGCCTCTGCTTGTCACAGGCGACGCGGCTATGCTCAAGCAGACCGCCCGCATCCTGGTGGACAACGCGGTCAAGTACACCTCCGACGGACAAAAGATTTCCCTCCGCACCCGGATTAAGGAGGGGTCGCCCTGCTTTGAGGTGCAGGATAACGGCATCGGCATCAGGCAGGAGGACGTGGCCCATATTTTCGACCGCTTTTTCCGGTCCGATCCCGCCCGCAGCCGGGCAACCGGCGGCACGGGCCTGGGCCTTTCCATCGCCAAATGGATCGTGGACCGTCACGGCGGCTATTTCGATGTGTTTTCACGGGAGGAATTCGGCACTCGCATCAGCGTGGTATTGCCCCAGGAAGAAAAAAATACAGAAGAAAACGAGGGAATTTGAAATGAAAAAGAAAATGCTCCTTGCCGCCCTGCTGGCCGCGGCCATGCTGCTGCTGTGCGCCTGCCAGGCCGCCACGGCTTACGATTATGCCAACAGGGAAAAATACACTTCTGGCAGCGCGTCCATTACCGCCGAATTAAAAAATCTGGAAATCGATTGGGTGGAGGGCGGCGTCACCGTCGCCTACGCCAAGACCAATGAAATCACCATCGCCGAAACGGCCCGGCGTGCCCTCAAGGAAAATGAAAAGCTGTGCTGGTGGCTGGATGGCGACACCCTGCGCATCCGCTACGCCCAGGCGGGCGAATGGCGCTTTGAAAACCTGAATAAGCAGCTCACCGTGACCCTGCCTGAAGGCACGGCGCTCAAAAAGGCGGATATTTCCGCCGTGTCGGCCGATATCTGCGCCCGGCCCTTCTACGCGGAAACCATGAATTTTTCCGCCGTTTCCGGCAGAATCAATATCGAATGCGCCGCCTCCGCCCTGACCGCTTCCTCCACCTCCGGCGATATCACCCTCACCGCCGCCGCCAATGAGATTACGTTAAATTCCACCTCCGGCAAAATCGACGCCGCGGTGGAGCACGCTGTGCGGCTGAAAATGGATACCATCTCCGGTAAGCTCCAGGCGCAGCTGGGCGAAGTGAAGCAAGCCGAGCTGAACGCCACCTCCGGAAACATTATCGCGGCGGCAAAAAAGCCGGTGGACGATCTGAAAATCGGCACCGTTTCCGGCGCTGTCAATTTGACCTGGCCCCAGTCAGCGGGCGCTTCCGCCCAGCTGTCCACCGTCAGCGGACAGGTCAGCGCCCCGGCGTGGGGGAGAGATGGAAGCCGCTACACCTATGGCAGCGGCGCGGCCAAGGTCAATATCAGCACCGTGTCCGGCAATATCACCGTGATAGAGGGTCAGGAATAAAGCAATTCATAAAAACAGGAGCCGCCATTCTTTTGCGGCTCCTGTTTTTGCAATAAAAAAATGCCGGCGGTGGGACTTGAACCCACACGAGTGATTAGCTCAACGGATTTTGAGTCCGTCACGTCTGCCATTCCATCACACCGGCACATCACAGCTCTTGACTGCACGAAATATTATACAGGATATGGAGGCTCCTGTCAAGGCAAAAAAAGAAAAAAATAAAAGAGACCGCATCTGAATCGAGTATGAAAAACAGGATAAGAGTAATTTTGAGAGAAAACTGCGGTTCTATTCTCGAAAAAGAAATTAGAAATCGGTCTGTTTAGAACGGAACGAATGCAAATTTGCCCTGTTTGCATGAAAAATTTAATGAAATCTTGTTTTTTTAGATTCAAATTATTCCATTGCAGGGCGGAAAATGACGCCTCCGGCGGGATAGAGCGCCAGCGAAGAATTGAACCGCGAAGATCATTCTGCAAATCGAATACGTTAATCCGCTCCTTTCCCCCCTTTATTTCGTCGAGCCATTTCAAGAAGAAGCTGGCCCGGCAATAGGAACTGAAAGAGGGGAGCGGCTTCTTCCGCAGCCATCCTGACGCTGTCCAAAGGCCGGCAAAAAGAATCTCCAGCCTGAGGAATACGTTTTTTTCACAGAAACCCTGTATAAATAGGTTGAAATTCTTTTTTTCTCTTGATTTTTTGCGCAGCATGTTATATAATATGGAAGGAACTGAAAACCAGAACTGGAAATGGTTGCGCAATTGTGTAGAATCTATTACAAATTTGCTACGCATAACCAACGGATGATTAAAATTCAAAAATTTCAAAAAAAATGGTTGAAAAAACAGAAAGACTGGTTTATAATAGCAGTACCCTTGAACAGAGGGATTCCAACGAATCCATTCCTTTATAGCTCGCCAAGCGTGGCGGGCAGGATGGAATGGAAATGAAAGCGAACTTTATTGAACGTTTACTATAGGAGGTAATTCCCATGAACAGATCCCAATTTCGGTCGAGGGACCCGACCGTGCCGCAACACGGAACGAGGAACCCCGATCAAAATACCAATAAGGTAAATTACAGGAGGAATCAAGTGATGAAGAAACTTCTCACAATCTTGACCGTGGTGCTGGCCCTGTGTCTGCTCTGCGGGACTGCTATGGCAGACAAGGTGTACACTTATGACAATGCCGCCGCGTTGGTCGGTCAGACTGTAGATGGCATCGTCGTTGCGTCCACCAACTTGGCTGAGGTTCAGCTCGAAATTGGTGACAATTCCAAGACCAATCACCTGGTTTATCATCAGGTACGGTTGTACGCAGCTGATGGCAAAACCTTCACTACCATCACTGTGTTGTTCAACGATCACGTTGAAAAGTCCACCAAGGTTGTTGCCCCTACTTGCGCTGCGAAGGGCTATACCATTCATTACTGCAAGTTCTGCGACTACACTTGGAATGATACTGAAACTCCTAAGATCACTACCCACGCTTGGG
>CAMOHY010000036.1 GCA_946615495.1 uncultured Clostridia bacterium | reverse complement strand
GTCACGGTGTCCAGGCGGCCCTCCAGGGCCAGGGTGAGGGCGGAGCCGTTCTGCTGCTTAGCGATGGTCATTTTCTTTTCCTCCTAAATCATTTTTTTCAAGCACAGGATGTTTTTTCCATCCCGATATTGGTAGCTGACTTCATCCATGGTCTTTTTTACCAGGAAAATGCCCAGGCCTCCGATTTTTCTTTCTTCTATTCCAAGGGAGGTATCGGGCTCTTTCTGGCTTAGCGGATCAAAGGGGATGCCCTGGTCCACAAAGGTGATGGAAAGCATCCGCGTATCTTCCTGAAAATCAAGCTGCACATTCGCGCTGCCTTCTTTGCCCGGATACGCGTATTGGGCGATATTGCTGAAAATTTCGTCGATGGCCACGTCGATCTGCATTTGCGCTTTCATGGAGCAATTCAGCTTTTCCAGCTCTTCATCAATCCACGCGGTCACCTGGGGAATACTATCAATCAAGGCTGGCAGCGTTCTTTCCTGCATGGTCAGCCCTCCTCTCCGGCACCCTGCGGCCCCTTGTATTCCAGACAAAGCATGGTCAAATCGTCAAACTGCTCGGCGTTCAAAACGAAGCTGTCCACCGCCTGCCGCACGTTTTTCAGCACGTCCATGGGCGCGGCGCCGGGCTGTTGGTTCAGCGCGTCGATCATGCGCCCGGTGCCGAACAGCTCTTGGCTTTCGTTGGTGGCCTCCGGCACGCCGTCGGTATAAACGAACAGCTTCGCGCCGGGCTTGAGCTGGATTTCATACTCCTTGTATTTCGCGCCCTCCATGCCGCCAATCACAAAGCCGTGCCGGTCCTTGTACAGCTCGAAGTTTCCATCGGGCCGCTTGAACACCGGGTATTCGTGGCCCGCGTTGGAGCAGGTCAGCTTCCCGGTGGACAATTCCAGCATGCCCACCCATACCGTTACGAACATTTCCGCTTCGTTGTTGGAGCAAATGGCCTGGTTGGTCTTGGTCAGTATTTCCGCGGGCGACCCGCCCAGCATGGCTACGCTTTGCAGAATGATCTTGCTGGCCATCATGAACAGCGCCGCGGGCACGCCCTTGCCGGATACGTCGGCGATTACCATGCACAAATGGTCGTCGTCCACCAGGAAATAATCGTAGAAATCGCCGCCCACTTCCTTGGCCGGGTCCATGCTGCCGATGATGTCAAAATCCTTGCGGTCCGGGAAGGCGGGCACGATGTGGGGCAGCATGGCCGCCTGAATCTGGGTGGCCAGGGAAAGCTCCGCGCCGATGCGCTCCTTTTCGGCGGTAACGCGCTTGACGGTGTCCAAATATTCCACCGTCTTATGGGAAATATTCGCGAAGGACTGGGCCAATTCCTCCACCTCGTCCCCGGTCCGGTAGGCGTCCTCCATTTTGAATTCCAGGTTGGTTTCGCTCAATTCCGAAATCCGCTTGGTGATGGTGTTGAGCGGCTTGACGATCCGGCTGCTCAAAATCAGCGCCCCGGCCAGCATCAGCGCCGTGACGGCGAGCAAAAGCACCGTAACCGTATTGCGGGAATGATGGGTGCTTTCCAGGTAAGCGGCGCTGGTCTCCTCCTGAATTTGGGTATAGCTTTGCCGCAGCATGGCCGCGGGCTGGCCCACTGCTTCCAGGCTGCACACCGAAATTACCGTCCAGCCCACCGTTTCCATGGGTGCGCCGGTCATGTAATATCCCTTGCCGTCCAGTTCCACCAGACGCATGGGCGTTCTTCCCTGCAAGGCCTCCTTCACAAAAGCGGCCAGGGCTGCGTTTTCGCCCGACCGCAGGTCCTGGGCGCTGCCGGCGGGCAGTACCTGAAACACGCCCTCCGTTTGCGGCGAAAACACCACATGGCCGTTGCTGTTGACCACGCAGATAAAGTTTTCCTTTTCCGAAGAGGACTGCACGTAGTCCTGCATAGAGGAAAGGAACAAATCGGAGCCCACCACCGCGGTTAGCTGCCCATCCGCATACACCGGCATAGCGCACACGATGCCGATATCGCCGGTAAAGGCGTCGGTTTCCACGTCGGTAAAAATCAGCCCGCCCTTTTCCACCGCCTGCTGGTACCAGGGCCGGGTGCGGGGATCATAATGGACCAGGCTGCCCGATTCGTCAAACTTGGTGGCGCTCCGGTCGTCCGTTACCAGAAAAGCGCCATCCGGCAGGGCGATAAAGCAGGAATTGGTTTCCTCCGACGCGCCGAACAGGGAAATCATCATATCCGACAGGTTGGCGGCCAGGCCCAGCCGGTCCTTTAGCCCTGCTTCGCCCGCGTCCACGCCGTCCGCCAGGATGAGCTGGGCCACCACCTGCCCGTTTTTGCTTTGGTCCGGCATTTCATAGGGCATCCGGGGATAAGCTTCGGGAGAAGAAAACAGCTTTCCGGCGTAGTCGCCCAGCATTTGCACCCGGTTTTTCAGCCCATCGAACAATTCGTTGGCGAGGTAGGCCTGCAGCGCCGTTGTGCGGCCCATGGACCGCTCCACCACGGCGTCCATCACCGTGTCCGTAATTTTCTCAATGGACGCTTGCTGCTTTTCGCTGGATTCATTGGCCAGGGTGGACAGCATATTGCTGTGATACGCGGATACGCCCAGATAGGCCGCCGTCAGCAGAATCACAGTAATCAGAATCAGGTTGAACACCTTGTTCTGTATGCCGCCGATCACCAGGTTTTTAAAGCGTTTCATAAAGTATTATCTCCTTCGTGGTTTGCCGTGCGGCGCATGGCCGGACCAATGCGCCCAGCGGGCAAAGCGGATATCCGCCACAAGGACATTATAAGTCATATGCTCGCGGCCTGGCAACAACTTTTTTCTTCAGCCTTTAATTTAATATGAAGCGTATGCCTTCCAGGCCGCAGGGGAGGACGGAACCATTCTCCATCTGCGGGCCGCAGATATTTAGGAAGCCTTCCGCTGGGCGTTCCGCCTGAAAGGAACCGAAGATTACCGGAAAATCGCACCCCTCGCGGCATACCCATTGCCTGCTCATGCTCCTTTCTCCCTTTCAGCACTGCTTCTTTCCATCCTGCCCCGGACTTCCGGATGCCCGGCGCGCATAATTGTATTTCCGATGCGCGGGGCTTGTCAAGGAGAAAACGGACGGAAAAGCGCGCGGGGGAGGGCATGCCAAAGGGAAGATTTTTGCATAAAGATAGCGAAAATACAAAATAAATGCAGAAATTTTGCTCAGAATTGAACCTTGCCCACTTGCCATTCTGGTTAAGTTGTGGCAGAATAGCTTTAAAGCTTTCCTGCTTTAACGGGGGAAAGCGAAATTGTAAGGGAGGTCCATCCATGAAACTGAGCAGACTTCTTGCCCTGGCACTGGTCCTGTGCCTCGTTACTGTTCCCGCCCTGGCCGACGCCTTTGAAGCCAAGAAGGACGGCGGCGTGCCCGGCGGCACCATCATCATTCAGAACGGCGGCGACCCGCTGTCCTGGAACCCCGATTATAAGGGCGACGACAACCTGTGGCCCATGGCCCAGAACATCTATAACCGCCTCATCAAATTGACCGCCGGCGACGGCATCGATTTGGACCTGGCTGAGTCCTACGAGTTCTCCGAGGACGGCAAGGATTTGACCTTCCACCTCCACCAGGGCGTTAAGTGGCACGATGGCGTACCCTTCACTGCTCAGGACGTAAAGTGGACCTACGATACCATCGCCAATGACAACTGGGCTTACGCTTCCGCCCTCTCCAGCGTGGAAAGCATCGAATGCCCCGATGACAACACCGTTGTGATGCACCTGAAGGTGGCGGATGTGACCATCATCGCCAAGCTGGCCTGGTACGGCACCTTCATCCTGCCCCAGCACATCTATGAAAACGGCGACGTGGCCGAGCTCTCCATTCTGGAAAGCAGCGCCGTGGGCACCGGCCCCTACAAGCTGGAATCCTTTGAAACCGGCGTGCAGACTACGCTGGCCAAGAATGAAGAATTCTGGGGCGACGAACCCCTTCTGGACAAGCTGATCTACGTGGTCATCGGCGACGAAGACACCGCTTATCAGTCCTTCCTGAACGGCGAAGCGGACTACCTGTATTCCGTTCCCTCCGCCAACACCTTCGACCTGGACGACGACCCCGACTACCGCGTGGTGGTGAACCTGTACCAGAACCGCACCTACATCACCTTCAACTTTAACGATCCCGATTTCGGCAAAGTGGAAGTGCGCCAGGCTGTGGCCAAGGCTGTGGACCGTCAGGGCATCTTCGACCGCGTGGGCGGCGGCGGCGCGCTGGCTGAATACTTTATCAGCCCCCTGCAGGTGAATTATGTGGATCCTCAGTACAAGATGCCCGACCGCGATGTGGAAGGCGCTATGGCGCTGCTGGAGCAGGCCGGCTACACCAAGGATGCCGACGGCTTCTACCTCCACACCACCATGGATATCTTTGAGGACGGCACCTTCTCCGACATCGCCCAGATCGTGAAGGCCAACCTGGCCGAAGCGGGCATTGACCTGACGCTGAACATTATGGAAATCGGCGCCTGGATGGAAAAGGTCATCGATAACGCCAACTTCACCATGAGCATGCTGGCCGGCTACCAGGGCCCCGATATCTCCGGCATCGCCAACCGCGTGCAGACCGGCGCCGGCACCAACCTGGCCCTTTACTCCAACCCCGAAGTGGACGCCGCGCTGGAAGCCTCCAACGCCGAAACCGATATCGCCAAGCGGGCTGAATACATCTCCATCGTGCAAAAGTGCATGAGCGAGGATATGCCCATGGTGTTCCTCATGGAAAACGGCGGCCATTATCCCATCCGCCAGGATATCGTGGGCACGCCCTACGATGTGCCTGAACTGGCCGCTTCCAGCGAAATGACCTACACCGCCTTTACCGCCAAGTAATCGCCGGAAGGAGCGTTTCCTGCGGGAAAAAGATACAAAATCTGCGGAAGGGCCCGATGTTCTCTTCGGGCCCTTCCTGCATAGAAGGGATTGTCAAAAGCAATGAAGCGTTATTTGCTCAAACGCATCCTGACTGGGCTGCTGATGGTGGTCATTTCCGTCGCCATCAATTTTACGCTGATCCGGCTGGCCCCCGGTAATCCCGTCAGGATCATGGCCGGCATCGATACCCCCAATCCGGAGCAGATCGCTCAGCTGACCGCCAAATACGGCCTGGATAAATCCATCCCCGAACAGTTTCTGATCTATTTGAGAGGCATTCTGCACGGGGATTTTGGCTATTCTTATGTGACCCATAAGGATGTGCTCACGGCCATTGGCGAAAAGGTGTGGCCCACGCTGCTGGTGTCCCTGACGGGCATGGCCATCGCCGTGGTGCTGGGCACGCTCATCGGCGTGCGCTGCGCCCGGAAGGAGGGCGGCTTGCTGGATCGCTTCATGTGCGCTATTTCCTATGTGTGCGACTCTACGCCTTCCTTCTGGCTGGGGCTGATGCTGGTATTGGTCTTTGCCTCCCAGCTCAAATGGCTGCCCACCAGCGGCATGGTGAATATGCGCGGCGGCTTTACGGGCCTGGCCCACGTTTGGGATGTGATCGTCCATCTGACGCTGCCGGTCATCACCCTGGTGATTGTGGATTATCCTTATTATTTCCGCATCGCCCGGTCCAGCGTGCTGCAGGTGATGAGCGAGGATTACATTACCACCCTTCGGGCCACGGGCATGAGCGAAAAACGCATTTTCAATAAGTACGTGCTGCGCAACGCCCTCATTCCCACCGTTACGGTGGTGGGCGGCAGCCTGGCCTTTCTGATTTCCGGCGCGGTATTCATCGAAACGGTGTTTGCCTGGCCGGGCATGGGCACGCTGCTGTTCTCCTCTATTTCCAAGCGGGATTATCCGCTGCTCAGCGGCATTTACCTTATCATCGCCCTGAGCGTAGCGGTGATGATGATCGTGGTGGATGTCGTGTACAGCCTGATCGACCCGCGGATCAAATATACGGATTGAGGGGGGTGTGCGCGCAATGAAGAAAAAGAATGTGATTGCCGCAAAGCTGGGCCGCGCCTGGAAAGTGATCCGCACCAACGCCCAGCTGCGGACGGGCCTGATTCTGGTATTGATCCTGGTGGCGCTGGCTTTGCTGGCCCCGGTGATTTCTCCCTATGATCCCTATAAGCTGACCAACGAGCTCCAGGCCCCTCCCGGCACGGCGGGCGCCAACGGCGCTCCTGCCCACTGGCTGGGCACCGATAAGCTGGGCCACGATATTTTAAGCCAGATGCTCTGGGGCGCCCGCACCTCCCTGCGCATCGGCCTTACCGCCGCCCTGATCGCGGCCGTGGTGGGCACGCTCATCGGCGGCGTCGCGGGGTACTTTGGCGGCCGGGTGGACAAGGTGATTGTGGAGTTCGTGAATATTTTCGTCATGACGCCCTCCTTCTTCCTGATCCTTATCATCGTCGCCATCTTCGGCAGCAATATGACCTACGTAATGATCGTGATCGGCCTGACCTCCTGGCCCGGCAACGCCCGGCTCATGCGCGCCCAGGCCATCTCCCTGCGCAGCCGCACCTTTATCAAATCCTGCCAGGCTATGGGCGAAAGCAAGCTGAGCATCATGTTCCGCCACATCATCCCCAACGGCATTTTCCCCATCGTGGCCAACACCACCATGATGATTTCCGGCGGCATCCTTACCGAGGCGGGCCTTTCCTTCCTGGGCCTGGGCGACCCCAACATCATCAGCTGGGGCCAGATGATTAACGCGGGCAAGCCGCTTTTGACCAAGGCTCCCTGGGTGGCCCTGGTGCCCGGCGTGGCGGTGGTTATCACTGTGCTGGCTTTCTTCCTGATCGGCGACGGGCTGAACCGGGTGATCGCGCCGAAAATGAACGCGAATAAGTGAGGGGAGGAAAAACGGCATGGCATTGCTTGATTTGAAGCATATCAACATTACTTATCATGTGGGGCCCAAGAACGTGTACGCCGTGCAGGACGCGAACCTGGCCATCGAGCCCCAGGACGCGGTGGGCATCGTAGGCGAATCCGGCTCCGGCAAATCCACGCTGGCGATGGGCATTCTTCAATTGCTGCCCGACCGCGTTACCACCATAGAAGGGGAAGCCATTTTTGAGGGCGTGGACCTGCTCAAGCTGAGCCGGGAGGAATTGAACAAGCGCCGTTGGACGGACATTTCCGTGGTGTTTCAAAAATCCATGAACGCGCTTAGCCCGGTGCACCGCATCGGCAAGCAGATGGAGGATGTGTACCGCATCCACCGGCCCCAGGCGGATAAAAATGAAGCCCAAAGCCGGGTGATCGAAATGCTCAAGGTGGTAAACCTGCCTGAGCGCGTGTACCGCAGCTTTCCCCATGAGCTGTCCGGCGGCATGATGCAGCGCGTTTCCATCGCCCTGAGCCTGCTGTTCAATCCCAAGCTGCTGGTGCTGGACGAGGCCACCACCGCCCTGGACGTGGTGACCCAGGGACAAATTCTGAAAGAAATCATGGCCCTGCAGGATCAATTCAATTTGACCCGCATCATGATTACCCACGATGTGTCCGTGGTGGCCTCCACCTGCAATAAAATCGCGGTCATGTATGCCGGGCGGATGCTGGAAATGGGCTATGTAAAGGATGTGCTGGTGAAGCCCAAGCACCCCTACACCCAGGGGCTGCTCAAATCCTTCCCCTCCTTTACCGGGGCCAAGGAGGAATTGCGGGGCATTCCCGGCGCCCTGCCGGACCTGAGCGTGTATCCCACCGGCTGCGTGTTTGCTCCCCGCTGCCCCTACGCCACGGAAAAATGCCGCGGGGAGCTGCCCGCCATGCAAAGCGTGGGGGAATGCTGGCACGCGGCGTGCCATATGCTGGGAGGTGAAGGCTGATGGAGAAGGCGAAGGAACAATTGGTTCTGGAGGTCAAGGACGTAAAGCAGTGGTACACCCAAAAGCTGACCGCGAAGAAAAACGGCAAAACCATTCATAAGCAAACGGTGAAGGCCGTGGACGGCGTGTCCTTCTCTTTGAAAAAGGGAGAAATTTTGGGCGTCATCGGCGAATCCGGCTGCGGCAAATCCACCCTGGGCCGGGTGCTGGTGCATCTGGAAAACTGCACGGCGGGAGAAATCCGGCTGTTCGGGGAATCCGCCGAGGAAATGCTCAAAAAGGACCCGCTCCGTTTCCGCCGCACCTGCCAAATGGTGTTTCAAAATCCCTTTGACACCTTTGATCCCCGCTACACCCTCAAGCGCATTATGGAGGAGCCCATGAAGCTCCACCATATCGGAAGCAGCGAAGCGGAGCGCATGCAAATCATCCTGGATATCCTGGAGCAGAGCGGCCTTCACCCCGCCCAGGATTATATTGACCGCCATCCCCATGAGCTCTCCGGCGGCCAATTGCAGCGCATTTCCATCCTGCGCTCCATGCTGCTCAATCCCGCCTTTATGGTGGCGGACGAGCCGGTGTCCATGCTGGATGTTTCCATCCGGGCCGATATCATCGGCATGCTGCTTCAATTGGCCAGGGAAAAGGAGACGGCCATGGTGTTTATCAGCCATGACATCGCCACCACCCGCTATATTTCCGACCGGGTGGCCGTAATGTATCTGGGCCGCATCGTGGAAATGGGAGAAACGGACGAGGTGCTGCACAATCCCCTGCACCCCTATACCCGCGTGCTCATTTCCAACTGCGCTTCCCTGGACCCCAACGAGGAACGCAACGTGATCGAAGTGACCGGCGAGCCGCCCACCCCCATCGACAACGGCCCCGGCTGCTACTTTGCGCCCCGGTGCTTCTGCCCCATTGAAAAATGCGCCCAGGAATACCCCGGCATGGTGGAGGCCGCTCCCGGCCATTTCGTGGCCTGCCATTGCCTGTAAACCGAAGGAGGGAAAGCGTATGGAACAAAAACTGCTGGAAAAGCTGCTGAAGGATATTCCCGATTATCAGGCGTTTTTAACGGTGGATGAAATGGACGAAAGCTCCAAGCGCCTGGCCGACGAATACCCGGACAAGGTGGCGATATTCGAGGCGGGAAAATCCCGGAAGGGGCATCCCATCTATTGCCTTAAGATCGGCACAGGGCCGCTGAACGCTTTCATGTTCGGCTGCCCCCATCCCAACGAGCCCATGGGCGCCATGATGCTGGAATACTTTTCCCGGAAGCTGGCGGAGGATGATGAGCTTCGGGAAGCGCTGGGCTATACCTGGTATTTGATTAAATCCATCGACGTGGACGGCACCCAGCTCAATGAAGGCTGGTTCAAAGGGCCTATCACGCTCACCAACTATACCCGCCATTATTTCCGCCCCGCGGGCTATGAGCAGGCGGAGTGGACCTTTCCCATGGACTATAAGAATTATCATTGGAACACGCCCATCCCGGAAACCCAAACGCTCATGCGCATCATTGATGAAACCAAGCCCGCCTTCATGTTTTCCCTGCACAACGCGGGCTTTGGCGGCACCTATTGGTATGTGAGCAAGGACATGCCGGAATTGTGGGATAAGCTCTACGCCGCCTCGGAGCGCCAGGGCATTCCCCTGCATCTGGGCGAACCGGAGGTTAATTACATTAAGCCCTTCGCCCCCGCCATTTTCCCCTTTATTTCTCTGGCCGATGAATACGACCAATTGGAGAAATTTGCCACCGCGCCCCCGGAAACGCTGCTCAACTGCGGCGAATCCAGCGACGCCTACGCCCGGAAATACGGCACCACCGCCCTGGTATGCGAATTGCCGTATTTTTACGAGCCCCGCATCATGTCCCAAAAGGAAATGCCCTTTACCCGGCGGGAGGCGGCGCTGAAAAAGCTGAAAAACAGCATCCTGGAGGATGACTTGATCGAAGAAAGGTATAACCGCGTCAAGGCCCTGATCTCTTCGGACAATCCCTTCGCCAAAATGGTGGATGTGTGCCTCAAGGACCGGGACCAGCACGCCCAGGCGGAGCGCGGCTTCATCGAAAGCAACGACGCGGAATACGCCCGGCCCTGTAAGGAATCGGAGGCCTTTGACAATTTGGAACTGCCCAAATTCTACCGTTTGTTTATGTGGACCCTGCTCATCCGCGCCTGCGAGCACGAACTGGAAAAGGACCGTCCTCAGGCGGAGCGGGACCTTCTTTCCGCCGTGGCAAAGGAGGCGGAGGACCGGTTTAATGAACGGGCCGCGGAGGCGGAACGGGATATCCATTACCAGGTGACGCCCATCCGCCGTTTGATCGGCGTGCAGCTCACCAGCGGCATGCTGATTGCGGATTACGTGAAGGCGCACGGGGGAGAAATACGCCCGTGAACCTGACGGACAATTCATCGATTCCAAAGAAACGCTTGATGGATAAGAAAAACACTGAGGAAAAAAAGGAGCTGATGAACCATGCTGCTGAAAAACGCCACCGTTCATGACGGCCTGGGCCATGAGGCCGTATTGGACGTGCTGGTGGAGGATGGAAAGATCGCGCGCGTCGCGCCGGACATCCAGGGCGACGGAACCGACCTGACGGGAAAGCACATTCTGCCGGGCTTTGTGCAGCCTGTGTCCAATTGGGGCGTCAACGGCACCGCTTTTGAAATCCGTCCCTCCTCCAGCGATAATGACGAGCACTCCAACCCCATTACCCCGGAATTGGACGGCTTTTACGCCTTTAACGGCCGGGCCGTTACGGCCCAGCAGCTGGGCGCCTTCGGCGTCACCGCCGTGGGCGTGGCCCCGACGGACAATAACCTGTTCGGCGGCACCGTCGCCGCGTTTCACGTGGACGGCGTGAACCCCTACAAGCTGTGCCTGGGCCGGGATATCGCCATGATGGCCAGCGTGACGCCGAATTTAAAAAATACCTACGGCAAAAATAAGCAGGCGCCTATGACCCGCATGTGGATTTTTTCCTCCTTTGCGGAACAATTGCGAAAGGCAAACGAATACCAAGAAGAGGCGGATAAGCCCAAGGACGAAAAGCTGGCCGCCCTCAAGCGCGTCACCGAGGGGGAAAAGCCCCTGTTTGTTTCCTGCGATTCTGCGCTGGCGGCTCAAAGGGTTTGGGAAATCGTTTCCGCCTATCCCAAGCTGCGGCTGACGCTGGTTAACGGCTTTGGCCTTACCGGCGAGGAAGCCTGGCTGCGGGAGGGCAATATTTCCCTGATTGTGCGCACCGCCGCGGCCGTTCTGGACAAGGAAGCCATGACCCTGGATTACGCGGCCATCGCCAAGCTGCTGAAAGCGGGCGTGCCCATTGCGTTTTCCGGCGAATACTCCAATATGTTCGGCGCGCGGGAGGATATGCTTTGGAACGGCCTGGAAATGATGCGGATTTTGCATGACGGCAAAAAGGTGCTGCCGCTGCTCACCAGCGTTCCCGCCCGGATGCTGGGCCTGGAAAACGTGACCGGCGCCGTGCGCGAAGGCCTGAGCGCCGATTTGGCGGTGTGGAGCGACGACCCGCTCGTGACTTATCAGGCCAAGGTCCTTACTACGTATCAGGCGGGAGAAGTGATCTATCGGGAAGGAGATGCGCTCAAATGTATGTAATCAAAGGGGGCACGCTCTATACCATGGGGCCCAAGGGCGTTATCGACGCCGATATCCGGGTGGAAAACGGCAAAATCGCTCAGATTGGCCCCGATCTTCCCACCGAGGGCTGCGAGGTGATTAACGCCGCAGGCCTGACGGTGACTCCTGGCTTTGTGGACGCCCACAGCCACATCGGCGGCTTCCCCGAAGGGGAGGAGCAGGCGGACCTGAACGAAATCACCAATCCGCTGACCCCGGAATTGGACGCCTATTACGGCATTAATCCCGATTCCAAGGATTTTGCCCAGGCCATCGCCCAGGGCATCACCACCTCCTGCCTGGTGCCTGGCTCGGCCAATGTGGTGTGCGGCTGGGGCATCGTGTTAAAATCCGCGGGAGAGGACAGGCTTTTGCTGCATCCCGCCGTCATGAAGGGCGCCATGGGCATCAACCCCAAGGGCTGCTACTGCGGCAAGGGCGCCGCGCCCATGACCCGCATGGCCATTGCCAATATAATGAAATCGTACCTGCGCAGCGTGCGGGAATACATGGACAAAAAAGCCGCCGCCGGAGACGACAAAACCAAGCTGCCGCCCTACGACGCGGGGCTGGAGCACGGCATTCCCGTGCTGGAAAAGAAAATTCCCTTCAAGGTGCACAGCTACATGCACGACATGATGACGCTGCTGGAAATCGCCAAGGAATTTGATATTCTTATCACCGTGGACCACGCCCAGGGCGCCAGCGACTTTGCCGATGAATTGACGGACCCCCACGTGCGCGGCGTGATCTTTGGGCCCACCAGCGAGCCCCTGTTCCCCGGCGAAGGCGGCAAGCTGGATTACGAGTGCTGCAAAATGCTGGATGACAGGCACGTGAACATCGCCGTCATGACCGACGGGCCGGTGACGGTATTCAATATGCTGCTCTACGAAATGGGCGAAGCCGTGCGCCACGGCATGGACCCCGTCCGCGCCCTGGGCATGACCACCATCAACGCCGCCCGCATTCTGGGCGTAGAGGAGAGGGTGGGCTCCCTGGAAGAAGGAAAGGACGCCGATCTTCTTTTCTGGTCCGCCCTGCCGACCGAGCGGGCCGACGCCAACCTCAAGCGCGTCATCATCGATGGAAAAACCGTTTTGCAGAATTGACCGGGAATAGAGAATTTAAAAAAATGCAGGGGCGCTTGAAG
>CAMOHY010000035.1 GCA_946615495.1 uncultured Clostridia bacterium | reverse complement strand
GCGTGGAAAGCAGCGTGGCCATGTACGATAAATACATCTATATGGCCGACACCTACGGCGTCATCCGCTGCGTGGATTCCGACAGCATGAAAACCGTGTGGGCCGTGGACGGCGGCGACAATATCGACGCGGCCCTGGCCCTGGATATGGACGGAACCAGCGGCGTTAGCCTGTACACCGGCAACACCGCCTACAGCCGCCTGGGCAGCAAAAAGGATGTGAGCATCTTCCGCCTCAACGCTCTGACCGGCGAAACCATGTGGACCTATAATATCAAGTGCGACTACGACAAGAACCAGCTTTCCGGCTGCAAGGCCAGCCCCGTTATCGGCGAGCACAACATTGCGGACCTGGTCATTTTCACCGTGAACAAGGTCAGCGGCGGCGGCAGCAAAATTCTGGCCCTGAGCAAGCAAAACGGCAGCCTGATTTGGGAGCATGCCCTGAAGGACGAAGCCATTTCCTCTCCCGTGGCGGTGTATGACGAGCACGGCGACGCCTGGATCATTCAGGGCGACGAGGGCGGCAACCTGACCATGCTCAACGCCCGCACCGGCAGCGTGCGCGCCAGCCTGAACCTGGGCGGCGCCATCGAGGGCAGCCCCGCGGTGTACCGCAATTATCTGGTGGTTGGCACGTGCAGCAAGGATAACGCCTACATGTACGGCATCAAAATCGAATAGTAAGAATAGTAAAATGAAGCAGAACAAGGCCTGCCGGAGCAGAAGCGCTCTGGCAGGCCTTGTTTTATGCGTTTACTACAGCGTGTTTTTGCTGGTGGGGTTGTTTACGATGCCAAACCCCACCAGCACCGGCAGCAGCACGTCCATCAGGCCGCTGACCGGCCTGGAGATATCGATGCCGCCAAATTCCTTGACGCAGAACACCGCCAGGGCGGCGATGCTGGTCCAAAGCGCCCAGGACCTGAGCCTGTTTTGCTTTTCCATTCGTTTTTCCTCCGTGCTCACAGCGCTTCCTTCAAATCGCGTATATCGTGCTCCGCTTCCGTCATGCGCCCTTCCAGCTTGAAGGTGCGCTCCAGCAGGCTGTTGTGCCGGTCCTGCTTTTTTTCCAATTGTTCAATGCGGTAAGCGATCAGCGCCTGCCCTTTGCGGTTGGACAGGTACGTGCCCATAAAGGACAGCGCGCCAGCCACCACCGCCGAAATGGCGCCAACCCAGGTTTCAGTCACTTTTCGTACCCTCCTTACATTCGTTCATTCAGCTGGGACAGCAGGCGGGAAGCCATGTCCCGTATTTCCTCCAGCCCGCTTCGCAGTAGAGCAGCCGCGTCCTCCGCTCCTCCGCCGCTTTCCCGGCGCAAAAAGCGGCTCATCATGCAGCCGGTCATGCCGTTGTAGGCGATGATGCTCCAGTCTGCGTTTTCCTCACGCAGCACATTCACCCAGCTGCCCAGCGGCACCACCGCCATGATCCGGCTTTTCTGGCTGGGGCCTTCCCGCATTTTTACGGGATATCCGTTATCCGCCGTCACGATGGCGCGGTACATCGCCCCGGCGCTGTCCTCCCCTTCCGCGTCATAGCTTACACAGTTCAGCTTTCCGCCCCATTTCCACTGGCCCAGAGCGGCATCCCGCTGGATGCCGCCCTCCACCCCCGTGCAATGGGTAATGCACAGGGGCGAAACGCCGGTGACGACACCCACATGGTAGTAATCCCGCCGGTCCGGGCTGTCCTCGTAGGCTTCGGGCAGGTCATAGCCGCTCTCTCCCGGCTCCTTGGCCTTGAACACGATTTCCCCCAGGAACACGTTTTCCGCGCTGTCGATGGCGTTCAGGCCGCTTACGGCGTTTCTTGCCGCCCAATTGCTGCCGTGGGCGCCCCGCCAGGCTTCCCCCTCCAGGCGGAGAGCGCCGATGATGAGCCCGATGCAGTCGCACCCGCCTCCGCTTCCGTCTCCGCCCGTTTCATAGTGGGTGATTCGCCGGGCGTTTTCCTGAATGGCGCTCAAAAATTCATTCAATGAGATCACGGCTTGCTCTCCTTTCCGCTTACGCCTGTCCGGCCAGTTCGTTGTACAGGTCAATGGCGTCGCTTTCGTCCAAGGCGGCGCCGTACACCCGGCATTCCTCCAGGGTGAAGGCCGTCTTGTACTGCACCTCGGTGCCTTCCGCGTTCCACCGCGCGCCGATGATGAGCGGCAGGCCGATGGCGTCGCTTTCCTCCAAAGCATAGGTGAGGGTGTAGCCGTACGCCTTCTGCGCGCTGTTCACAAACACCTGGTATTCATTCCCGTGCTTAACGATGACCACAACGTTGGTGCCGCCGTAATGGTCCGTCATGTTGTTTTCGCCGTTCACGTTGGTCAGCGCATTGCCAAACAAAATGTTGGCGCCGCCCGCGGTATAATACCGGTACAGCAGGCCCTTCCACACGCCGTCCTTGGTGCAGCAGAAAATGTTGGCCGGGTAGCCGTCCGGGCACGTGGGCGTGCCGGACCATTTGATGGCAAAGGTCCAATCCTTGCTCAAATCGTCGTACAGCTTGATCTTCGTGTTCAGGTAATTGGTGCCGTTGAAGGTGCGCGCCGCGGGCAGCTTGAATAGGTACGCGCCGTATTCATCCGTCCCCGTAGTGCTCGGAGAGGTGCCGCCGCTGTTTCCCCCGCCGCTGCCGCCGCCGGATGTGAGGCCCATGGCGCCCAGCTTTTCCTGAATCAGCTTGGCAATGGCCTTGTAGCCCCAGGCGCTGTAATGCAGGGCGCCATACTGCGCTTCGCCGGTTTGCCCGCTCAGGTATTCGCACAAAAGCGGCGCGTTTTTCTTAATAGGGTCGGTGGTTTCCCAGCCCGACGTGTCCACCGAATTGTGGGCGATGCCCGCCATGGCATAGCCCCGGTAAGGAAGCTGCTCCATCAGGTCCACCACGTGGCAGAAGCCGTCTGGGTCCGTCAATTCTGTTTTGATGGTGGCAAGGCTGCCGCCGGAAAATTCCCGGCTGATAATGACCAGGTAATTGTCGTACTGCCCATATTCCACCATGGCGTTCACCTTGTTCACAAAGTCCATGGCGGAGGAGTAGCCGCCATTGGCCCCCATCCAAATGATGGCCACGCCGCCGCGGCAATAGCGCATGGCGTAGGTTTCTATCTCTGTGTTGACAGGCGCCGTCACCGCTTCGCCGTCCTCCAGGCGCTTGAAGTAATAGTTATACGTGGTTTCATTGTTCAGGTAGCTGTTGCCAATTTCCCGGTACAGAATGCCTTCCACCCCGGCAATGCGGCAGGGGTTCAGCCCCGCGCTTTCCACTTCCTTGTTGATTTTAACCAGCGCCCCGCTCCTGCTTTGAAAGCCTGTTCCGGTGGTCTGGTTATACAATTCTGTCACCTGCTGCACCAGCACCGGGGTATCCTTGCTGGCGGGAATGCTCAGCGCAGCCTGCAGCACGATGGGGTCCGCCCCCTGGCGCGCCATGATAGCGGCTATGTTTTCGCTGCGCGCTCCCAGGTTTACCGCGTTCCAGCTTTGTCCCAGCCAGGCGGGATAGCTGTAGGCCATATAGGCGTTGTGGTTTTCCGCCTGCATAATGTACCCGCCCACGCCTTCGGTCAGGCTGTCGCCCCAGCACCAGATCATGGGACGGCTGCCGCTTTCCTTGGGCAGCGCCGCCACCTGCTGCCGCAATTCGCTCAGGCCGTTTTCCTGCTGGCCCTGCGCCGTCAGCAGGGCAGAAGCGGACTGCTCGTTTTGGGCGATTTGATCCTCCATTTCGTTCAGGTGGCTGGCATACAGCGTGTCACCGTCCGCAAAAAGATGCTTCGTATAGCTCATTGATTTTTTCCTCCTTATCCCAATTGGCTCAGGCCCAGAATGGCCGCGCCCAAAATGGCGCGGGCCGCGGGCACATTGCCGCTGTCCAGGGCGGACAGCAATCTTTCATAGGTCTGCGCCACGTACGCCCGAAGCGCTTCCAGCTCCAGGCGCATTTCTCCCGCCTGAATGGGATAATCCCTTTCCTCCAAACGAATGGTATGAATAGTATCCATCAAAAATCACTCCTTTGCCAGCCGGAGGATCACGATGCCGCTGCCGCCGGCCTGGCCATGCACGATGCCGGCTTCTGTATACACGCCGCAGCTTCCGCCGTTTCCCGTATTGGCTCCAGCCGCTTGCGCGTTGGTTTCCGTTCCGCTTCCGCCGGAAGCAAAAAGCTCTCCATCCTCTTCCTCAAAGGCGCGGGTGGTTCTTCCCTGGCCCGCGCCGGGCAAATCGCCCTGGCCGTAAGCGCCGTCCTGGCCGCCTGCCCCGCCGCGGGCTCCCGCGTAAATGTTGGGTTCCGTAAAGCTTTGGCTGCCTCCTCCGCCGCCGCTGCCGCCGTCGCCGCCGCGAATGGGATAGTTCCGCTCCCGCTGCGCTGTTTTGCCTCCCTGCGCCGTATAGCTGACGCTGTTCCCAATAAACGAGGATGCGCCGCCGTCTAAAGAGTACGGGCTTGTTTGCCCGCCTTCGCCTACCGTTACCGTGTAAACGCCGGCCGGAAGCTCTACGTCGCGGGCCGTCAGGGTATAGCCGCCGCCACCGCCGCCGCCGTTGTAGCTGGTATAAACCTCCTTTGATTCCACCCGCCCCACATATTGGCCGTGGCCGGACGAACCGCCGCCACCGCCGCCGCCCACCAGGAACAGGTCCGCTTCAATGCCCGCATGCAGCTTCAGCGTGCCGCTGCTCAAAAAGCGCAGCTGCTGTTCCTCCTCCGTATCGCCCACCACGGCGTACGAGCCGGAATAGTCAAACAGCGACAGGTATTCTTCCGTGCCGCCCCTCCGGGCCGGAAACTGACTGATAATCATATGTCCACCCCCAGCACATTCACTGTAATCGCTTCCTCCGGCTTTATGCCGTAGGCCTTCAGGGTGATTTTCCCCTGCTGCTGCCCCGTGCACAGAATGCGGGCGGAGGAAAGGGCCTTGTACTGCGCTTTGGTCAAATCGCCGCCGGTGCCCACGATGAGCACATTGTCCGCTTCCGCGATCTGGCAATTGACCGTGGCCGTAAACGGCGCGATGGCGCCCTGCCAGCTTGCCGCGGGAACGGTCAGCGTTTCCTTTTTCGCAAGGCCGTCCAACTGCGTTTGGGCCGCGTCGGCGCTCGCCTGGGCGTGCTGCGCCGCTTCCATGGCGGCGTCGGCCTTTTCCTTGGCAAGCGCCGCCGTTTGCGTGCATTTGTTCACGCTGCTGGCGTGGCCCGCCACCAGGTCCACCTCCGCCAGCCATTCCTCCTCCGTGCCCGTGAAACCGTTTTTTACTGCGATCCTGTACCCGTTGGGCGATGTTAGCAAGCCCTTATCAATGACGAGCGCGCCGTTTTCCTCCGTGATCGCCATCAGCCCCGTGCTGGCCAGGATGATGGACGCCGCCTGGAGCGACGCCTGATAATAGCCCTCCGCTTTTACGCAGGCTGCCAGGGCCTCCTGGATGGCGGTGGGATACTGCTGCTCCGTGCGTTCGCTGATAGGCGGCAAATCCCCAATGTCCAGGTAGAAGATTTCGCTGTTCCAGGCCACGGTGTCGTTCAGCCCCAGTATTTCCACCCAGGCGCGACTTCTGCCCGGAATCTCCAGAATCCTGGCGGGCAGCGCCGCCATTCCTTCCCTGATTTGCAGCTCGTCTGCCGTGCCGTCCGGCAATATCAGCATCAACTGGGCGCATTGTTCATCCGTCACCTGCGGCAGAAGGAAACGCAGCGTGTCCGCCCGCTGGTCCGTTTCCATACCGATCTGCGTCTGCCTCGGCGACGGCTGCCGCCCCGAAAATCGAATGGTTATCATGAATCCTTATTCCTCCCCGATGTAGTACACCGCGCATACCCGCCGCCCATTTTGCTCATCGCCCGGCAAAAACCACAGGATGCCGCCGCCCTGGGGCCGTTCTGTGCCCACGTACAGCTGAAAGGGCAGCGTTCCTTCCGCCTTCTGCGCTTTCCCCGCCAGCAGCTTCCGCGTCATCGCTTTTTCCTGCGCCTGGGCTTCCCGCACCTGCCGTACAGCCGTTTCCACGCTCTGCAGCCTGCCCTGCACCCCCTGGCTCAATTGCGCTTCCCCGATGGCTCCCTCCTGGATATTGTCTCCGTCCAGATTTTGCAGCGCGTAGCGCACCTGCTCTTCCAATTGCCGCAGGTAATCCATCATCTGCCGTCCGCTGTCGCTGCCCGGCCGCAGCTGTAATTCTCCCAAGTATGCCATGCCCTTTTGCTCCTGTTACTTTTTCTTTTTTTCAGTCCGTTTTTGGGCCGCCTGCACAAGCAGGGCCGTCCTGTCCTGGGTTTTCCCCTGGGAGGCCTTCAGCGCCTGCTCCATCTGCCGCTGCATCTGCGCCCACTGGGCCTGAGAAACGGCGGGCGCCGCCGCGGCCAGGGGGCCGGCGTTGGCCGTTCCCTGGGCATTGGTTTTCTTGATCTGGGGGTTTACGGTATCAGAAGCGTACTGTCCGCCGCTCTGCGCCGTGGTTCTTACGCCGCCGCTGGCGCTCCCGCCGCCGCCCAGCGCCTGGGCCAATTGATCCTCGTACTGGCGCACCTGGAAGTCGAACTTAGCCTGGTTCAAGGCCTGCTCCGCTGCCCACTGGTTCTGGTTTTGCCGCAGGCTTTCCCTGCGGTACGCTTCGTCCAGATTGGCGCCGTAGTACTTGTAGGCCAAATCGCTGTTATGCTGGCTTTGGTTCTGCGCCAGCTGCGCCCGGCGGTACGCTTCGTCCAGATTGGCGCCGTAATACTTGTAGGCCATGCCGGCGTCGTACTGGTTCTGGTCCTGGGCCAGCTGGGCCCATTTGAGCGCCTGGTCCTGCCCCGCCTGGGCATACTGATAGGCCAGGTTTTCCCGGTTCCAGTAATCGCTGTTTTCCATGCCCGCCAAGGCTTTGTAATAGTCCTGCGTGCTCTGCCACTGGCTCATATCCGCCGCCTGCTCCTGGCTGTACAGGCCGCTGGCGAAGGCCCGTTCGTCCTTCCAGTCCTGCACCGTGTCCCGGTACCTGCCGTAATCAATGTTATCCAGGTTCACGGACATATCCATGTTGCTGCGCAGCTCGTTGCCTTCGTACTGGTATTTCCCGAAGGCGTACTGCTCCAGTTCGGGAATGCGGTCGTTCAGCTGCTGCAAATAGTACTGGTAGGCCTGGAAGCCCGCCGTGTTCCCCCAGCTGCTGCCGTAGCCTCCGGTCAGCGCCGCCGCGTTGCCTATGGCGTCCTGCATGGCCCGCTGGCCGTTTCTCATGTACTGGTTTTTGTACTGCCGGAACAGCGGGTCCTTGTTCACATCGTACTGAAATTTGGGCCGGTTCATGATCTGGTCGTACAGGCTGGCGATCTGGTCCGCGTACTTGCTTTGAAACGCCCCCGGCCCGCCGCTCATCACGCTTTGCAGATAGCTTTTCGCCTCCGTCACCGCCGCGCTGGGCTTGTAGCCCTGGCCGTACTGCTGCAGGGCCGCCTGCGTGGATTGGGAAAGCCCGGACAGCCCGCCGCCGTTGCCGCCGCCTGCCTGGGCGGCCCTATACAGGCTGGCGGGCTGGCCGCCGCCCGCGCCGCTTGAGCCCGTTCCCTGTTCTACCGCCGCGGGAACCAGCGCCTTGCCAGTCTGGCCCAGGGCGGTATTTCCATCGGTATTTTTCTTTTTTTCCAGGTATTGAACAATCGCCATTTTTATTATTCCCTCCCTATGGCCAGTTCACGGGCCACGCCGTACAGCCGCATTCCGCCGTGCCCCTCGATTCTCACCTGCATGTGCTCGCACCGCCTGGGCACAATAGGCAAAAGATACGTTTTTACCCGTCCTGTGCCCTGAATGGCGCCTTTCTTATGCCATACCCCGTCCGAATCGTATTGCACGCTCAGGGTGCAGGCTGCCCCTTCTTCCAGCTTCATCCGCAAAAGAAAGCGGCTTAGGTATTGATGGTCCGGGTATTCGTAGCCGATCACCGCCGTTTCCGCCCACCAGGTCACATCCTCCTGCTCCTTTTCCCCTTTTGTGCCGTTCAGCGCCCACAAAAGCCCGTTGCTTTGCAGCATGTATATTTCTCCGTCCAGCGCGGCGAAGGCGATGGCCCGGCTGTCGTCCTGCCGGTGCCAAATTCCCCTTTCCGTGCTCAGCACGTACAAATCCCACTGCCCGTCCTCTCCCTGGGCGGAAAGGTAATACTGGCCCGCGCACTGCCCCGCCGCGCCTTTTCGCAGTTTCTTTTCCCCCAGCGCCTGGCCGATGGGCTCCGGCAGGCTGTCAAAGCGCTGGGGGCCGTTCACGCTCAGGTAATACAGCGCCCCGTTGTAGCTTACCATCGTTCCGTCGCTGCCCGGCTGCACCCCGTCGCATTCCGAAGCCTGAGTCTGGAAATTGCTGGGCCGCTCGCCGTAAATCCTGTGCACAAAGCGGGATTTGAAAAAGCACGGGTTTCCCCGGTGCACCGCCGCCCCGGTAAAGGGCCCGTCGCTGCCCACGTTCACAAAATAGCTGTCCTGGCTGGTGCCCTGGTACTTCTGAAAGTTTTTGAAATCTCCCAGGGCGCTGGCGTAAATGCGGTTCACCGTTTCCCCGTCCTGCTCGCCGTACCGGCAGCCCCACAGCCGGTTGTTGCATTCCAGGGCAAAGTCCATGTCCGGTATTTTCCGGTCCGCCCGCACGATTCCCTCCGCCTGGGTGTACTGCTGGTCGATCACGCCGAGCACTACCAAAAAATCGTCCTCCGCCGCCTGCACCACGTGGGTGTTGTTGAGCAGGGCCAGCTGCCCTTCCATGCTTTCGCTCTCGCCGGTATACGCTATACCGCTCAGGGTCACGTTGTCCTGCGCGTTGATGCCCCGGCCTATTCCCTCCGCGCTGATTTTTATATACACCGACGAAATGCCCACCCATTCGTCCAGCCACTGGTACAGGGTGTGCTTTTCCCCGCTAATATCCAGCCAGTAGTCCCCGTCCTGCGGATTTTCCGGGGCGGATGGGCCCGCCGTGGTTTTATTTTTCGGGTAGTCGATGCCGTCCATAGTGCACAGGGTAAAGGTCACGCTTCCTTCGCTTGCCCACAGCCTTTCCATGCTCCCATGGTCCTCCGGCTTTACGGTGTTAAAATACACCTTGTCCGGAAAAATGAGGATGTAGGCCCCCATCGTCACCATGCGCTTGGGCAGCATGTTTTCCTCCAGCGAAAGGCTGTTTACCTCCGTCGCCTTTCCGTCAAAGTACAGCGTGCTCCCGTCGATCCAGGCAAGCTTGCCCAGCACGCACATGCCCTGCGGGTTTTCCAGTTCCGCCACCAGCCCCCGCTTTCCCCGGCTGCTCAGCAGCGGCCAGGGCTCCCCCGTCATATTGCCCATGGCGGAAAAGGCGCCGTCGTAGGTCCGGGGCCGCCTGTCCAGGCCCATGAATTGCTCGGTCCACTGCCGGTAGGTGGTCAGCGTGTTTAAAATCGGATACAGCATATCGCTTTCTTTTTCACCTCTTTTTCAAGGGCCTGGCCCGTCAGAACTTCAGGTATGCTCCCGCCGGCTCCTTCGGCGCATGCGTCCTGTGGTAAGCGCGGGCGAGCTGCCCCCAGGCGTTGGCGTACAGCGCGGCGCTGTTGTTGTACTTGTCATATTCCAAATTCGCCAGATCGATCTGCATTTCCAGGTAGAACCGGTAAATTTCGTCATACGGCGCCTTGGCCAGCAGCACGGTATCCGGGTGCGTGTCCTGCCCATAGGGCGAAAAAGTGTCCGGCGCGCCCGCGTCCAAAGCGCGGGGCAGCATGAGCACATGGAAAATGCGGTGGTCCAATTGGCTCAGCCAGGCGATTTTCCGCGCCCGCTCGATCTGGTTGGGCTTGAGTTCATCCACCGTGTGAATGGCTTGCTCCAGCGTCACTTCCTCCACCTCCTCCTGGGGAGGGAGAAACGGTTTTTCGCCCCTCCCTCCCCGCTTTTTTTCAGCTCAGCGCAAATTCCCGCTGTCCGCTGGCCTTCTTCGCCTCGTCATCCATAATCTTCTGCCGCTCCAGCATTTCGTTGATGACTTCCCACAGCGGCATGGGCACCTCCACAAACTGGTCCTTGGGCACGAAGAAGGTCTTATCGTTCACGCCCACCTCCAGCGTGTTCTGTTCCGACCGGCTGCGCTTGGGAATGTACACCTGGCGCATATCCTTCCAGGGGTCATAGGCCTGCTTCATCGGGGTTTCCTGGCCGTTCATTTCCGCTTTTTTCGTCATGTGCTTTTCTCCTTTTGCTTATTCGTCCTCGTCCTCATCCACGTCGCTGTAGTAGCTGCCGCATTCCACGCGCAGCAAGCGTTCTTCGTACAGCACGCCGCCGCCGGTTTCAAAGTACACGCCCACGGTGCCGAACTGGTTCAGCGGGCCGCCCGCCTGCTCCGGCGTTTTGATAATCATTTCCATGTTGCCGCCCGCCACGTCGATCATGCCGAAGGCGTTTTTGCCCAGGAAAATGCAGCCGTACACCGCGATGCCGTCCGCGCCGCCTTCACCGGCGCACACAGCGGCGTCCTTGCTTACGGTGATGGGGTTCTCGATGGTGATAGCGCTATCCGTGTTGCTCACCACTTTGCATTTTACGCCGCCGATGAGCACATAGCGCCCCTGGAGGGCGTTGGCCGCCACGGCGCCGCCCGTTACCGGAATTTCGGTGCCGTTGCTGACCGCCTGGCTCACCTTCAGGCTGCCGCCTGTCACCAGGGCGCCGCCCTTATACACCTTGGCGTTGTCGCTTTCGATGAAGCGCACGCCGTGCAATTCGCCAATTTCCCCGTTGTAAATTTCCTCCGGGTGGGCGTATTCATGGGCGTCCAGCCAGCCCTTGCTTTCCCGAATGTCAAAGGTGACGCTGGGATGAATGATGGCCACGTATTTGCCGTTGATCTTGGGGGCCTTGTGCTTGCGCAGCCAGGTGACGGCGCGGTTTACCATGGTGGGCGTCAGCACGCAGTCCCGCGTCAGCTGGCTCCGGCTGGTCACGGCCGTGCCGTCCGCTTTGTCGCAGTACATCACGTTGCTGCCGGAAAGGGCAATGTTCCGGGCGATCTTATCCTGGGTGTTGCCGCCCGCCGCGCCCATTTCCTCCGCCGCGTCCTGGGCCACGGGGTCAATGGCGTGGCGCTGCAGCCGCCGGCCCAGAGGCGTGTAAGCGCCGTATTCGTACACCGTGGCGGAAACGGCGCTGTAGCCGAATTTCTGTCCGTCCGGGATCACGCCCTCCTTCAGCCGCGGCACGTCGCCAAAGGTGTTCGCCTTGCGCATTTCCACCGTCATGCCGTGGTTTTCCGGCAGGGGAATGTTTTTGGCAAACTGGGCGAACATGTGGTTGCTCCGGGCGTTTTCCAGGGCCTCGGTGTTGTACCATTCCTTGATCTGGGGCGCCATGGTGCTGTCCTGGTCAAACGCCGCGGCAGCACCGGTGTAGGCGTTGGTGTAGTTGGCCGTGTTGGCCACGGGATAGCCGCCCTGGCCGCCCGCGTCCGGGGCCATCATAGGGTTCATTTCATACCAGGCTTTGTGCATAGTTTCTTTCCTCCCTTACATCTTGTCGCTGAAATTGATGCTTTCGCCGTTGTGGATTCTGCGGCGGTATTCCTCCCGCCGTTTTTTGTCCATGCCGCGGATATCCACGCCCATGGCCACCGGGCTTTGGTCCTGCATGCCGTTTTCCATGGGCCTGCTGGCTCCCGCCTGCACGCTGGCCGCCAGCCGTTCCCCCGCGCGCTGGGCGGCGTAGAGCATGCTCTGGCGCTGAATTTCCTCTCCGTGCAGGGCAAAGAAGGCGTCCTTCACGCTCATCCCCGTGCCCGGCGCCGTCAGGCGCACAAATTCGGGGTTCTGCATTTCCTGCATGAGATCAAAGCCGGGAAAGCTTTGCCGGAGTTCTTCCCCCTGCCGGACCAGCCTTTCAAAGTGCTGCCGCAGGGCCGGGTTCCCCTGCCGCCTTTCCATCGCGCCTGGCGCCGCCTGGGAAAAACGCTGGGCCAACGCTTCCTGCACCCGCTGGGCCACAGCCGCTTCAAACTGGTCCCTGTACGCGGTGGAAATCAGTTCCTGAAAGGCTTCGTCTTTTCGCGCTTTTTCCGCCTGAGCCTCTGCTTCCTCCTCCCTTTCTTCCGTTTTTTCCATGAGGGTCTTGTCCCCCTCATCCTCCTGGATAAACCGTTCCGTTTCCATGCCTTCCATGCTTTTCCCGGCCTGAGCGGCCGCTCCTTTCTGCCCGTCGGCGGGCTTTTTTCCGGCTTTCTCTGCCGCGGGATCATTGAATCACAGGTATTTTTGAAAAAAGAGTCCCCTCATTCCGGCTGGCTCACCTTCCGGCTGTTTTCCCGCGCCCGAATCATGTGAATGGCGTTCTGGGTGCCCGTGCCCGCGTACAGGTTCACATGCAGCGGATTGGCCGGCACAAAGGGCGATGGGATGCCGCTTACCACGGCGCCGGCTATTTGTTCCGCCACCTCCGGCTCGTACCGGGCAGCCAATTCCAGCGCCATCTCCTGCCACAGCGCCGTGGCCCGCGCGCTGGCCGCGTTTTCCTGAATCCGCTGAAGCAGTTCATCCTTCTTCCGGAAATCCATCATGGAAAGCAGCACCGTGCTTTGCTCCGCCATCTGAGGCGAAAACACGCCCGCTCCCAGCAATTGCAGGGCCAATTCGTTCTGGGCCATTTTGCTGTAGGCGTTTTCCTTCTGGGCGCTCACCTGGATATCGAAC
>CAMOHY010000034.1 GCA_946615495.1 uncultured Clostridia bacterium | reverse complement strand
CCCAGCTCAATGAGCCAATCGGCATGGGAAAGCACCTGGGTGTCGTGGTCCACCAATACGATGGAGTTGCCGTCGGCCACCAGATCGTCCATCACGCCGGTGAGCCCCTCCAGGTTGGCGGGGTGCAGGCCGATGGAGGGCTCATCCAGCACATACAAAACGCCCGTGGTGCGGTTGCGCACGGCGCGGGCCAGCTGCGTGCGCTGGCGTTCGCCGGTGGATAGGGAGGATGCCGCTCTGTCCAGGGATAAGTAAGATAAGCCCAGGTCCACCAGACGCCGGGCCGTGTGGAAAAAGGAGGCGCAGATGCTTTCCGCCATGGGCCGCATTTCCTCCGGGAGGGAAGCGGGCACGCCCCGGACCCAGTCTATCAGCTCGGACAAGGGCAGCGCGCACACCTGGTCCAGGGAGACGCCGCGCAGGCGCAGGGACCGGGCGCGGGCGGACAGCCGGGTGCCGCCGCAGTCCGGGCACACGTCCTCCTTTAAAAATTTTTCCACCCGTTTCATGCCCTTTTCGTCCTTTACCTTGTTCAAGGCGTTTAAAACGGTGGCCGTGGCGCTGTAATAGGTGAAATCCATTTCCCCGGCGCTGACGCTTTCCTTGCTCTTGGGCCGGTAAAAGATGTGCTTTTTCACCATGGGTCCGTCGTAGACGATTTCTTTTTCTTTGTCCGTCAATGTCTTGAACGGCACGTCGGTGCGCACGCCCATGGCCCGGCACACGTCCGTCATCAGCGACCACATGAGGCTGTTCCAGGGGGCGACGGCCCCTTGGTCGATGGTCAACGTTTCGTCCGGCACAAGCGTGGCCCGGTCCACGGTGCGCACCATGCCGGTGCCGCCGCACCGCTTGCAGGCGCCGCCGCTGTTGAAGGCCAGGTCCTCCGCGCCGATGACCGGCACCACTTCGCCGCAATCCGGGCAGCGCACTTCCTTTTCCGCCGCGAAATTGAGGGTGGGAGGCACTTCATGCCCGTTGGGGCAGGTATAGTGGGAAAGCCGGGAAAACATGAGGCGCAGGCTGTTGAGCAGCTCGGTGGAGGTGCCAAACGTGCTGCGGATGCCCGGCACGCCCGGCCTTTGATGCAGCGCCAGCGCCGCAGGCACATAGCGGATTTCGTCCACTTGGGCGGAGGAAGCCTGGGTCATGCGCCGCCGGGTGTAGGTGGACAGCGATTCCAGATACCGCCGGGAGCCCTCCGCGTATAAAACACCCAGCGCCAAGGAGGATTTGCCCGAACCGGACACCCCGGCGACGCCGACGATCTGGTGCAGGGGGATGTCCACATCCACATTTTTCAGGTTGTGTACCCTCGCGCCCCGGACTTGGATACTTTCCGGTATGGAATGCTTGTGTGCCATAAGCCGCGCTTCTCCCATTTTTGCAGATTTGCCCCAGCGGAAAGGATTTTTCATTCCGGCGGGGCCAATCAGCATTATAATGGATTGGCCGGGGCTTCGCAAGCGGTTTTTGCCTTGCGGAGCGCCGGGCCCCAAGACTTTTTTTCTATTCGGTGTACAAAACGGCCCCCTCATTCGTTCTTATTGATGAAGGGAGGAGGCGAAGCAATGGAAAGCGCCGTGACACCCGGCATGTCCCAGGAGGAGGTGCTGGAGGAGTGGGTGCGGCTTTATGCCGGAATGCTCCTGAAAACCTGCTTTCTCTGCCTGGGCGATTGGCATTTGGCCCAGGACGCCATGCAGGATACGTTTATGAAGGCCTGGAAGCAGCTAACGAAAATGGACCAGGCCCTGCTTCGCAGCGAAAAGGCCTGGCTGACGCGCATTGCGGTGAATACCTGCCGGGATTACAGGAGAAGCCAATGGTTCAAGCGCATGGATTTTGCCGCGGAATTGGACCGCCTGCCCATGGACCTGATTGCACTGCCCCAGCAGGACCGGGAGCTGCTAATGGAAATCGGCTCCCTGCCGGACAAGCTCAAGCACCCCGTATTGCTGTATTATTACCACAATTTAACGCTGCAGGACACCGCGGAAGCCCTGGGCATTCCCAAATCCACCGCGGCCAAGCGGCTGAAAAAGGCGGAGGAAACGCTCAAGCGCAGGATCATGGGAGGTGAAGCGCAATGAAGGATAGAGAATTGCAGCGCCGGATTGAGCGCGCCGTGGACGAGGGCCTAAGCTGCCTGGAGCCTACGGAAGCCCAGTGCGCCCAAATCGCCCGGCGGGCCATGGCGGAAAAGCGGGCAAGAGGCGTACGCATGCCGGCGGCGCTGGTGCTGGCGCTTATTATGCTGGCGCTTACCATGAGCGCCGCGGCCGCCGCCGCGCTGCTGAGCCTCCGGCAAATGGTGGAGCAGCAGGCCGTGCCCCTGGCCAATCAAACCCAGGACGAAAGCTATACGGCGGAGGATACGGAATGGCTGATCCGCCTGGCGGAGGAAAACGGCATCACCCTGTCCCAAAGAACGATGGAGCAGATCAGCTTTGAATTGTCCAAGGGAAAAGGATATTTCAAGGAAGAATTGCTTATGGCCCTGGCCAAAGCGGAATTTGGGCCGGACCCCAGCGCCTGGACGCTGGAGGAGCAAAGCTGGTTTGACGGCGTATGCGCGGCCATTGGGTTCCTTCCCGAAAAGGAAAAGGCCGTGCCGGAAGGCGGGGAGGGGGCCAAGGACCCCGTTTTACAGGCGGCGGAGGCTTATATCCACGCCCGCTACGGGCAGGATGTGCCCCTGAACGACCCGGAAAAGTATAAAACCGGCGTGCAGTATATAAACGGTGATGCGGACGGAGCGTTTCCCGGCATGTACTGGTCCGTGGCCTATTACCCCCAATATCTGGAGGGCGGGGAATATTGGGTGTATGTGAACGACGCATTCCAGGTGCTGGGCGAGGAAACGCGGCCCGGCCTCCAGGCGGACGCGGGTATTCTGGAGGTGCGAAACCATTATAGAAGCCTGTATTCCTGGAATCCCGGATGGTGGAGCCAGGAGGTGGTGCAGTCCTTCCAGAAGCGGGCGCTGATGGCCAAGGATACCTGGCAAAAGGCCTATTGTGCCTTGGCGCGCACCACCTATCCGGACATTGATCCTCAGGCTGTTTCCCCGCAGGCGGCGGAGGACGCGGCGCTTGAATACCTGCACATGACGCCGCGGGAATACGAACCGCGGGTGCTGCGGATGGGCGCCGTCTATATTGGCTCGGACCAAGGCCCCGTTTGGAAAATCCTCCTTCAATCGGACAACAACAATTGGCTGGCCGAGGTGGACGCCATGACCGGCAGCGTGCTGCGCGCCCGCCAGCAGCCCCCAGGCGTGTCCTGGCACGAATGGTACCAGTGGTATTACATCCTGGTGCTGGATTCCACCCTGGAGGAGGTGGAAAACACGTGGGTGGACCAGGCGCCGCCTACGCTGGAAAGCTATGGCTGACGCCGGGAGGGGGCGCTTGACTTTCAGCCAAACTGCTTTTATACTGTGGCTGAAATATTCCAAAGAGGATGGAAGAAGCAATGGAACGATACGATATGGACACCGTATGGATGCGCTATCCCGCGGCCTGGCGGCACGATAGCCCGGCTGCAAAATCCATTCCAAATCTGATAAGTTTTTAGAACGCGAATAGTTTAAGCACACAATAAAACCGCTGAAAGCATGAAAAATGAGCTTTCAGCGGTTTTGTTCTTGTTTGTTTTTATTCCCATTCCACCTGGGCGTCGGCCAGGCGGACGAAGGAATAGCCGTCCTCCTCGTAGAGCTCGAACCGGCCCGTAACGGTGATGAGCGCGCCCTCCGGCGGGTAAGCGTCCGGGTAAGGGTGATCCCCCGCCCAAACGAAGTCCAGCCCCTGGAAACAGCAAGCGGTGGCGTCGGCCACCACGCAGGTAAAATGGAGGCCGCCCAGGTCCGCATCATCCCACACGCTGAATTGGCCGGTCATGCGGATAATTTTTCCTTCCCAGGCTTCCGCGTCCATGAGGATATTGAACAGCTGGGAATACATCATGGTGGTGCTCAGGCAGGACAGGTCCATATCCGGAGCTTCTTCCGCTTGACCGGGCAAGGCGGCGGCGGGGGTCAGGCAAAGCGCCAGGGCCAGCGCCCAGGCGCACAGCCTCCGCAGGGGAGACCACGCTTTCATGGCTGAAACGCTCCTTTTACTTTAACACCGTCAGGCTGGAGGCGGACAAAACGCCGTTCATGATGGTGCCGCGCAGCACCACGGTGGTGCCGAAGGCGGGCAGGGTGGCCGCCTTGGCGGTGAAGGGCACCTGCCAGGAGCCATCATAGTAAGGGTCCTCCAAAATGGTTTCGGAGGCGATGCGGCCGTAAGCGGAGAATTTTTTGCCCTCGAACACGTCGGGGAAGCGGATCACGTTGGAAAGCTGCACCCGCTCCAGGGTGTCGCTCATGGCGCGCATATCAATATCCGCCGTTTCGCCCACGTACAGGGAAACGGTTTCAATCTGGGGCTTGGTGATCCAGTAGCCGTCCAGGGCCGCATCGTCGGCGGTAAAGGTGCCCTTCACCGTCACCAGGGAGCCGGGGGCGGGCAGGTTCTTTTCGTCGTCCACCTTGATTTCCCACTGCCAGTCGCAGCAGAGGGTGTTGTCCAAATACCCCCACACGTAGTAGCGGGTCACGTTGTTGTAAGCGTCCTGAAGGGACGTAAACACGCCCTGCTTGGTCACTTCCTGGCCCTGGTACTGGCTGCCGTAGCCGTTATAGAAAATGTTCTGATACAGCAGGTATTCCGCCTGGTTGATGATGGCGGGCACCTCGGTGGCCGTGGCGGTGCCGCTGGCGGCGCCGTTGCCGGAGCCGCCGCCGCAGGCCGTGCAGGACAGCAGAATGGCCAAAAGCAGGAAAAGGAATGCGATGCGTTTTACAGAAACGTTTTTCATGGTTTTCACGCCTTTCTTGCGCCCACGCCCAGCCGGGCCAGCACGCTGAATAAAAGAAATGCCACAATGTCCGCCGCCACGATGGTGGAGCCCACGGGCGTGCCGGCCAGAATGGAAATGAGAATGCCAATCACCGCGCAGCTGACCGACAGCACGGCCGAGCAGATGGTGACGCCCTTGAAGCTGCGGAACAGACGCATGGCCGACATGGCCGGGAAGATGATGAGGGCGGAGATGAGCAGAGAACCCACCAGATTCATGGCCAGCACGATAATGACGGCGATGACCACCGCGATGAGCAGGTTGTAGGCCTCCACGCGGGTGCCGGTGGAATGGGAAAAATCCTCATCGAAGGTGACGGCGAAAATCTTGTTGTAAAACAGCAGGAAAATGGCCACCACCGCGATGGACAGCCCCACGCACAGCCACACCTCCGTCAGGCTCAAGGTCAGAATGGAGGTGGAGCCAAAGAGGGAAGTGCACACATCGCTGGACACATTGGAGGATTTGGGGAACAGGTTCAGCAGCATATAGCCCACGGCCAGGCTGCCCACAGAGATCATGGCAATGGCGGCGTCGCCCTTGATGCGGGTGTTTTGCCCGGTGCGAAGAAGCAGGATGGCGCACAGCACCGTGGCGGGCAGAACAAAGAGCATTTCGCTGTTGATGTGCATGATGCCCGCGATGGCCATGGCCCCGAAGGCCACGTGGGACAGGCCGTCGCCGATGAAGGAGAAGCGCTTGAGCACCAGCGTGACCCCCAGCAGGGAGGAGCACAGGGCAATGAGCACGCCCACGATGAGCGCGTACTGCACGAAGGGAAAGCCCAGATACATGCGCAGCTGGTCAAGCATTCTGGTCCCCTCCTTCCACGGTTAAAAACCGCCGGGCCAGGGCGCTTTGCAGGTAATCCTGAGTAGGGCCGAAAAACACCTCATGGCCGATGTGCAGAATGTGGGAGGCGTACTTGACCGCGGACACGATGTCGTGGGAGATCATGATGACCGTCACCCGGTCCTCCCGGTTCAATTGCTCAATGAGCTGGTACATTTCCAGGGTCACCTTGGGGTCCAGCCCCGTCACGGGCTCATCCAGCAGCAAAAGCTTCCGGGTGGCGCACAGGGCCCGCGCCAGCAGCACGCGCTGCTGCTGGCCGCCGGACAATTCCCGGTAGCAGCGGCGGGCAAACTGGCTCACGTTCATTTTGTCCATGTTTTCCCGCGCCAGGGCCTTTTCTTCCTTATTGTAGTAGGGCCGCCTGCCCGCCCGCGCCTGGCAGCCGGACAGCACGATTTCCCACACCGTGGCGGGAAAATCCTTCTGCACCTGGGTTTGCTGGGGCAGATAGCCGATTTCGTTGTTTTGCAGCCCGTCTCCAAAGGTAATGGAGCCGCCCAGGGGCTTTTGCAGCCCCAAAATGGTTTTCATGAGGGTGGATTTGCCGGACCCGTTTTCCCCCACGATGCACAGATAGTTCCCGGCGCTGACGGAAAAATTCAGGCCGGAGAGGATCACGTGTCCCTCGTAGCCCAGGGATACGTCCTTGCATGTCAGTTGTGCCATGGTGATGCTCCTTTTTGCTTTGCCTGCCATTCGGTACGGGGAAGAAAGGGAATGGCAGCACCCTTTTTTATATCATAAGTAGGGAGTTTTTGTCAATTCAAGGCTTCGGTAAGCGTTTTTAAGTTATTTTCCATCAGGGCCAGATACTTGGCGCCCGATTGCACGCCCTGGGCGGTGACGCTCTGCATAGAATCCATGGCCAGAATCTTCTGGTCCTTGGTTTTGGTGGAGGCCACGATGGTTTCCGCGATGCGCGCTTTGGGGTTTTCAATGGTCAGCACCGCGGGCAGGCCCAATTCATCCACCTTGCCCGCCAGGAACACGATGGTCTGGAAGCTGGCCTCGGTTTCGGCGGAGCAGCCGGAGAAAGCGGCGTAGTACGTGATGCCGTAATCGTCCATCAGGTAGCGGAAGGGGAAGCGGTCGCCAAAGAGCACGGTCTTAAAGGCGGCGGCGTCCACCGCCTCCTCAAAGGAGCGGTCCAGGGCGGCAAGCTGTTCCTCATAGGCAGCTAAGTTGGCTTCATAAACACCGGCGCTCTCCGGGTCGATTTCGCTCAGCGCCTGGGCAATGGCGCGGCACAGCACCTGAGCGTTGCGCAGGGACAGCCACACGTGTTCGTCGTTTTCCGCTTCGTCCTCGTCCTCCTCGTCGTGGCCGTGCTCCATGCCCTCCACGATCTCCTCGGCCTTGGCCAGATCGCCCAGGGTTTCCAGCAAATTGATGGTTTTTAAGCCCGCGTTGTTGGCCGTTTGCAGCACGCCCTCTACCCAGCCGTCGCTTTCGCCGCCCACGTAGATGAACAAATCCGCCCCGGCGATCTTCAGAATATCCGGCGCGCTGGGCTGAAAATTATGCAGGTCGGACCCGGAATCCAGCAGCATGCTCAGCTCCATGTGCGCTTCCTCCTGGCCGGCAATCTCGCGCACCCAGTCGTAGATAGGGAAAATGGTTGTAACCACCCGCACGGTCTTTTTTTCCGCCAGGGCCGTGCCGGGGAAGAGGAAAGAAGCGGTAAGCAGAACAGACATAAGAACGGACAGAATCTTTTTCATAGCAAGAACGCCTCCTGAATCGATGATGATTTTGAATCGGAAAAAAGGATAGAAAAATACAAGGCAGCCTTGCCGCCCGGCAGGCAGAAAAAGCCTTATCCGGGCGGAAAAACGCCTTGTATGGTTTTTATTCAATTATTCAGCCGCACCTTCCAGCGAACCGGCGTATTTTGGAAAACGGAACGCTTTTCGCCCCCGGCGCACACCGCCTGGGGAATATGCAGCGAAAAGAAGGCCAGCGCCAGCACCGCGGCAAACAGCGCAAAGGAGCGAAGCACAGCCTCCGTCTTGGCCACCATTTCGCAAATTTTGCAGCAATCGCCTTCGCAGGAATGGCCCACGGCCAGCACCGCGTAGGCGCAGGAAACGGCCAGGGCCAGCGCCATCACGGCGCACAGAAGCCAGGCGAAAAAGCGCTTGCGTTCCAGCATCTGTCCGTTCCCTCCTTTGCTTTGGCAAATTGCTTCGATTGCTCAAATCTGCTTGCGGCACTGGTCGCACACGCCGTAGAACACCGTTTTTCCGCTGTTCCAGGCAAAGCCGTGGGCGGTGAGCAAATGGCTTTGAATCTGCTTGAGCTCATCACACTCCAGGTGGATGAGGCGGCCGCATTTTTCACATTTGCAGTGGAAATGGGAGGCGCACAGCTCCTTTTGCGCCACGTATTCATAGCAGGCGCTGTCGCCGGTGTCCAGCAGGTATTTCCGCACCGTGCCGTCCTCTACGAACCGTTCCAGCTGGCGGTAAATGGTGGCCGTGCCGATGGATTTTTCCTGGTGGGCAAAGTGCTCCCGAATCTGCGCGGCGGTATAGTGCGCGCCGGGGGTCTGCTTCAGATAATCCAGCAGCTCGTCCTGCTGCCGGGTCCTGTACGCCCCTTTCATCGGCTCTTTCCCTCCCTTTCCATGAAAACCGTTCTCATTTTATCACAAGTAGCAAGGCTGTCAATATGAAAGTTGTTATCAATTTGTGAATTTTTATGTGCCTGCGAAATCCGCCATAAAAAAACAGAAAAGTCCGAAAAAATTTCAGGGTGCCGAAAAAGAATTTTCGACACCCTGCGAATGAAAGCGGAGTTGATATCGGAAGCAGCATGCTGTTGCTCCCCGATGCGGCAAAGCCGGTCCCGCGGATTATTGATGAAAGAGCCGCGGCCCTTTCACACTTTCCTGGTGGGCTGCGGATTTTTGCATATCGCCCAACGCGGCGCTATCGGTTTTCCGGCAGGACTTTTTCCAGCAGGTACTTTCCCCAGGCCAGCACTTCCCGCGTGTGGTTTTTCACCCAGAATTGAATTTCCGGGCGGCAGGGGCTGCCGATGCCGTCGGCGTCCAGGCCCACATCCCGGCACAGGGCCAGGGCGCGGGGCAAATGGTAATCGCTGGTGATGACGGTGACGCGCCGCACGTCCTCCGGCAGCAGGGCCTTGGCGTTCAAAAGGTTTTGCCGGGTGTTGCTGGACTGGCATTCGGCGATCACGCTGCCGGCGGGCACGCCCTTGGCGATGAGCCAATCCCGCATCACCTCGCCCTCCGGCGCGGGCTCCTTATCGCCCTGGCCGCCGCAGGCAATGATGAGGCGGGGGGAAGCAAAGTACGTATCCAGCGCCGATTGCAACCGCATTTCCAGCTGAGGGCTCAGGGCGCCGTCGGCGTACACCTGGCAGCCCAGCACGATCACCGCGCCGCTTTCCGGCGACACCGCCGGCGGATTGCTTTCCGCCAGGCACAGCGCCCCCAGCGCCAGGGCAAACAGCAGCACCCCAAGCAGCGCCAGACAAACGATCAATCGCATAATTCCTTTCCAAATTTTTTTACGTTGCGTGGAAGCCATGTTTTTCTCCTATAAATTCGTTACAGCAGGCCGTGATTGCGGAAGCTGTATTCCTGGCTGCCGCTCACGATCATATGGTCGTAGAGCCTGACGCCGATGCCGTCCAGCACCTGCCTGATTTCCTTGGTCACGTCCAGGTCCGATTGGGAGGGCTCAGGGGAGCCGCCCGGATGATTGTGGCACAGCACCACGCCCGTGGCGTTGTGGCGGATGACCTCCTGCACCACGGCGCGGGGATGGATGCTCACCTCCGACGGCGTGCCCTGGGAAAGGCGCACCGCCACGATCAAATTGGATTTGGCGTCAAAGCACAGCACATAGCAATGCTCCACATTCACGCCCAAAAACAGGCTGCGGCAGTAGGCCGACAGCGCCGCGTACGCCCCCAGCTTGGGCCGGGGCGTGGACCGCTCCTGCTCATACCGGCGCAGCATGGGCAGCATCATGGAAAGCAGGGTGGAGGCCTGAGGCCCAATGCCCTCCACCTGCTCCAGTTCCGCCGGGGACGCTTCCAGCACCGCCCGGAAGGAGCCGAACCGGTCGATGAGGCGGTGGGCCAGGTCGTTGGTGTTCAGGCGGGGAATGGCGTAGGTGAGCAGCAGCTCCAGCACCTCATAGGAAGAAAAGCCCGTCAGCCCTTCCTGCTTGTAGCGCTGGCGGAGCCGCTTTCGGTGTCCTGCGTGGTCCATAGCCATTCCCCTCTCTTTATGACGAAAAATATTTTATCATGGTTCCAAAATAAATGCAAGAAAATCGCGCGCTGCGCCGTTTCTTTACCGGCGGATGGAAAGGAAAAGGGAAACCGGAACGCAAAACATTCGTCAAAAACATGTAAACAAAATGAAAAAAATCTGCAAAAGGGGATTTCAAGCGGCGCAAATGTGTAGTATAATGAACTTGAAACTACTGCGCAAAGGGGAGGGTGGTGCAGTTTGGCGGGTTTTTGGGAGCAGATACAAAACTTTTTTTGGAATATTATCCACCGGCCGACGTGGATCGATTATATAGATATTCTTATCATCGCCTTTTTGATTTATCAATTGGTCACTTTGACCAGGCAGACCAGGGCCGTGCAGGTGCTCAAGGGCCTGGCCGTTATTATCGTAGCCAGCTATGTGAGCGAATTGATCGGGCTGACGGCGCTCAATTGGGTGCTGCGCAGCATTTTGAACAACGGCGTCATCGCCTTGATGATCTTATTCCAGCCGGAATTGCGCAGGGCCCTGGAGCAATTGGGCCGCACCGCCAAGCTGGACAGGTCCGCCCAGCAGGATGAAAGCGAAAGGATCGTGGATGAAATCACCCAGTGCCTGCTGCGGCTTTCCCGCCGCCGGGTGGGCGCGCTGATTGTGTTTGAGCAGCGCACGGGCTTAAAGGATATTACCGAATCCAGCGGCACCGCCATTGATTCCATCATTTCCGCGCCCCTGCTGGAAAATATTTTTGAACCCAACACCCCGCTGCATGACGGCGCCGTCATCATCCGCGGGCAGCGGGTGGTGTCCGCCGCCTGCGTGCTCACCCTGAGCAATAACCCCACCATCAGCCGCGATTTGGGCACCCGCCACCGGGCGGGCCTGGGCGTGAGCGAAAGCACGGACGCCATCGTGCTGATCGTCAGCGAGGAAACGGGCATTATCAGCATGGCCCGGGGCGGCAAGCTGACCCGGCATTTGGACGCCGAGAGCCTGCGCAAGCAGCTGACCGAAATGTACCATGAGGAGCACTCCAGGCTGTGGCGGCTGACCCACCGCGCCCACGGCACGCAGAAGGGAGGTATGGGAAGCAATGATGAAGAATGATGTGCCCCGTACCCCCGCGCCCGAACAGGAAGCGGCTGTCCAGAAGAAGAGCATTTGGCTGCGCATCTGGCAAACGGTAAGTCACAACTGGGGCTGGAAGCTGACCAGCGTCCTGCTGGCCATTGCCTTGTGGGGGGTGCTGATCACCCAGGATACCGCCCTGCCCCGGGATAAAGTGATCGACAATGTGCGCGTAACGGTTACCAACGCCGTTACGCTGAGAAACAACGGCTACATCGTGGTATCCGGCCTGGACGACCTGCAAACGGTGCGCCTCCGCGTCCGGGTGCCCCAGCGGAATTACACCACGGCGACCTCCGATAATTACACCGCCCGCCTGGACCTTTCCCAGATCCAGGACACCGGCGAGCAGACGGTAAAAATCACCGCTTCCTCCTCCAATTCCACTCAGTACGGCACTGTAATGGAAGTATACGAGCCGGAAGTGACCCTGCGGGTGGAAGAATACAGCGCCCTTTCCAATGTGCCGGTGGAAGTGCGGTTGACCGGAGAATTGAGCGGGGACTACTTTGTCTCCTCCCTGACCCGCAGCGTGGAAGCGGTGGATGTGAGCGGCCCCAAATCCGTAGTGGAAAAAGTGGCCCGGTGCGTGCTGGATTATGATCAAAGCACGCTTACCCCGGAAAGGAGCCCCAACTCCGCCAGCCTGCCCTTCTATTTTGAGGACGCGACGGGCAACCGGCTGGACAGCGAAAACCTGACCGTTACCCCCCGGGGACAAAGCACCGCCATCCAGCGCATCTCCGTCAGCCAGGAGGTGTACTACCTGGCCCGGGTGGGAATGGATACGGACGCCCTGATCGTGGGCGAACCCGCGGAAGGCTATGCTGTGAGCAGTATCCGCGTAACGCCGGAAACGATCACGCTGGCGGGCAGCCAAGTGGCCCTGGCTCCCTATCTGACGGAAGGGGCCATGCTGTATCCCTATGAGCAGGTGAATATCAGCGGGCAAAGCCGCACGGTGAGCCAGCTGCTGTATCTGAACACCCCCGGCAACGTGGAATATATCAGCAACACGGCGGTGCAGGTGGTGGTCACCATTCTGCCCCAAGAATTTGTGAACATGGCATCCGGCGCGGCCGATACGGAGCAGAATCCATGAACAGTTTTGCCAATTCCCTTTTTTCGCTGCTGTTCGGCTGGGCCCGGAGCCTGATCCAGCAGGTATGGGGCTCGGCGGCTTCGGGCCGTTACAGCGGCTTCTTTGTCTGGCTGGGCGATCATTGGGTTTATTTGGCGGTTCTTCTGTGCGTTGTGGGCACCGTGCTGGATTTTACCATCTGGCTGGTGCGCTGGCGGCCTTATCTGGTATGGCGCACGGCGATGCACAGGCTGGCCCGCCGCTTCCAGGGGGACCAGACGGAAAACAGCCGCCGGTTCGAGCGGGGTTACCAGGGCGGCGTAGCCCTGGAAATGCCCCAGAATATGGAGCAGCGGGATCAGCAAAGCGAGTGGGAAGAGCCTATCGTTAGCGAAACCCCGGACGCGTGGCAGGCTCCTGCGGACATGAATACCTTTACCCAGGCCGTGGTGCGGCAGGAGCCTGAGCAGCCCTGGTATACCGCGGAGGGCCAGTACGCCCCGGAAGAGGAAACCGCCCAGGCCGAGGAAGGCAGGCGGCGGCGGTTCACGCCGTCCGATGGCTATGAAGCGCCGCCTATGGCCGCCTCTCCCCGGGTCAACTCCGCTTATGACAGCGATTTGCCCAACGCAAGACGCCGCCGCCGCAGCGAAAAATATGAACGCCGCCGCCCGGAATGGCGCGAAAGGCTGATCAAGGGCAACGAGGACGAGGACGGTTTGCTGGACGGCCTGCCCCCGGCGGTGGATCGGCAGCAGGCGTTCCATGAACCGGTGTATCCGCAAAGCGGGGCGTATTCCGCCTGGCAGCGGCCCCAAGCAAGCGCCAATCAAACGAATGGAAATCACGCATGATGGAAGAAAAACATTTTCCGCAAGGCTGGATCGAGCAGCTGCGCCCCCTGCTGGGCGGCGCGCTGCCCGATTTTTTGCACAGCTATGATTTTCCGCCCGCCCGGGGCATCCGCATGCGGCCGGGCAGAACGCCGGTTCCCGAAGCGGAAGAAAAAATTCCCTGGGCAGAAAACGCCTGGTATCTTCCGATGGAATCAACGGCGGGGGCCCAGCCGCTGCACGAG
>CAMOHY010000033.1 GCA_946615495.1 uncultured Clostridia bacterium | reverse complement strand
TTTTTTATTCGTTGCAATCCGGTTCAAGCTCGATGGCCGCGGGCCGCTGATTAATTTGCCGGATGAAATCGGGCGGGAATTTGGGCTGGCGGCTGTAGGTATACAGGCCGTTTTGCTCCTGCTCAACGTCCGTTAATTGGGTGTAGCAAAAGCCCATGTGTTCCGGATTGTCCAGAAGGGCTTGAGTCAGCCCTTCGTAGCGGGCCAGGAATTCTTCCGGGGTCTGAGGGGCGGCGCCGTAGCCCCAGCCTTTTTCGTCGTCCGACCAGCGGATGCCGCCGTATTCGCTGACAAAGCTGGGGGACGCCCCATCGTAATGCTGGCGGCCCTCCAGCTGGTCGTAGAGCTTTTGGCCGGGGGCATAGCGGGCCTTGAATATCCCGGTGTTCTGCTCGTAATCATGGGTGTCGAAAATATCCGTTTCAACGTGCAGGCCGCCGCTGGCATCGATGCAGGGACGGGTAGAATCCACGGCCTTCGTTGCCCGGTAGGTCATTTGTAACGTCAATTCCCGCAGGCCATCGTTGCTTTCGCCCCACACCTCGTTAAAGGGGCACCAGCCGATGATGCAGGGCGCGTTAAAGTCCCGGTCAACCACTTCCAGCCATTCGCGCAGGAAAATGCCCAAGGTGTGCGGACGGGCGGGATCAATGCCCCAGCTTGGCATTTCTCCCCAGCACAGGTAGCCCAGCCTGTCCGCCCAATACAGGAAACGCTGCTCAAATACCTTTTGGTGCAGCCTTGCGCCGTTAAACCCCATCGCCTGGGACAATTCAATATCGCGCCGCAGCGCATCGTCGCTGGGCGCGGTATAAATGCCCTGAGGATAGAAGCCCTGGTCCAGCACCAGCCGCTGGAAGAGGGGCTTGCCGTTCAAAAGGCATTTTTTCCCATCGAAGGATATGGCGCGCAGGGCAAAATAGCTGTCCACCGTGTCTGCGGCGCCAGCCGGACCAAGCAGCGTCAATTTCAGGTCATACAGATTTGGCGAGCCGGGAGCCCAAAGGCGTTTGTTCCGTACCGGAACGGTCAGCCGGGCGTGATGGCCGTCTGCCGCTCCCTCCGCGCTGCCCTCCGCTTCTCCCGCGAAGGAGGCGAAGGCGGCCAGCCTTGCCCCCTTGGCGGCCCCGTCGATGACCGCGTCCAGCAGCAGGGCCCCGTTGGCGGCGTCCGGAATCATGCGGACAGAACGAATGAACGTTTGCGGCACCCATTCCAGCCACACCGTTTGCCAGATGCCGGTGGTACGGGTATAGCTGCACCCGTAGGAGTGGTAGCGGCCGGACTGCTTTCCAAAGGGCTGGCGGCCATGACGCTGATCGTCCTCGGCGCAGACCACCAGCGTGTTTTCTCCAGGCTGCAAAGCCTGGGTGATTTCAAAGAAAAAGGAGGAATAGCCGCCCTCGTGAACGCCTACGGACTGGCCGTTTACCCAGGCTTCGCACCGGTAATCCACCGCGCCGAAATGGAGCAGGACCCGTTGGGCTGCCGCTTCATCCGGCAGCGCAAAAGTACGGCGGTACCACACGGCGGGCATAAAGTCCGTGCAATGGACGCCGGACAATTCGCTTTCTGGGCAGAAGGGCACGGTGATTGTTCCCTTCAGCGGCCTTTCTATCAAGCCTCTGGCCCGGCCGGAAGCGCCAGGGTCCATTTCAAACTGCCATTGGCCGTTCAGATTCATCCATTGCGGACGGAAAAGCTGAGGGCGGGGATATTCGGGGCGGGGGCAAACGGACTCCATACAATCATCTCCTACGATTTTGATTTGGTTCAGCAGCTTTTTAGCTGCTCCGTTCCACACAGGCGGAGGGGTTCTGCGCGCATCACTTCATAACCGATTCCAACCGATGAGAGCTCATTGAGAAACGCCTTCATGAACTTATCGGAAGAAAAGCTCTGCCCAATCGATAGGAAGAAGCTATGGTTGATACAGGCGATTTCACAGATGACGTCTGCAACGCTCGGCTCAGAGAGCATATACAGCTCTTCGATATAAGGGTCCAAGGGGCCAAAGGTTCTGCTGCTTGCATAGGAAATGGATATGCTCCACCGCGCGCGTCCCGCGGCTTTTGCCATAATGCCAAGCTTCATATCCAAGGGCATCTGGTCCATCTTTTCGTAAAGCGCCTTCCTTTGCTTCATGGCCCAGAGGGAATTTTCCGGCTGCGTTTGCAGCATCAGCTGTCCGCGGGCAATGGTGCACGCCTTCATCAGGTCGTCCAGCGCTCTGCTTTTTGGAAAATCCAATTCCGCAATGTTCACAGCCATCCGGTAGTTATCGAAATTTCCCAGAATAGCCTTATGGTTGACCGCAATGGAAACGCTGACCGTCTTTTCGCTTGCCGGATCATAGCGCCGCACCGCCCTTGCGAACATGACGGCTAAAAAGGCGTTCGGGCTTCCGTCAAAATCCTTGCAGTACTGCATCAGCTGCGCTTCGGACAGCTTTATGTATGTAATGCGCGGATCGGCAGCCGCGCCATCGTTCAGCCGGTAAAAATCGGGCGTAGTTTCCTTGGAAAACAGCGGCGCTTCCGCCCCGTCAATGTCCAGGCCGGCAAACGGGTTCCCTGTCTCGGACTGGGGAATTTCATCGCCCGGCAGGCGAAAGCCCGCACGGTCAAAGGTGAGGCCGAGCTTGCGGGACAGATACAGAAACATGGCGCTTTTGATGTAAGGAAGCACCCCCGCCCCATCCGTAAGCGTATGCGAAATCTCAAATGCCAGCCGTTTTCCTTCGTACTTCCATGCAGCCAGATGAAAGTTTGACTCCTGCGAATTCAGGTTGATTGGCGCCCAGGTGTTCCGCACCGTCATAGGAAGCGGATTTGCTTCCGGGGACAGGTCGTTAGCCTGGGGGGTTACTTGAACATAAAAGTACGGAAACCTGGCCCGCAGGCTCTCGGCGACATCCCGAAGAATATCGCCGTCAACCGGTTCCTTCAGCACAACAAGCATTCCCATCGTGTTGGGATGGTCAGGCGTGGACATATATAGCATCGGCTCATAAAATTCCGCCATTTTTTGTTTCTCCTTCGTCACAAATTCCGGTTTTACTCAGCGGCGTCCCGCTTCGGTTTATATATGCGGGAGAAGCGCCGGCCTCCTCCGCGGGCCATGCCTGGGTTTTCCCTTCTTCTATACATTTTTTTACGTCAAGCGCGATATTGTTCTTTAGTACCTGCATCGCTCCCCGTAAACAGGTTAAGAAATGGTTTATGTAATTGTAGCATAGAATGAAGCCAAAATCCACAACAAAATAAGCGCCTCCGCCCAAGCGAAGGCCCCCAGCCGGTTTTTCCCATGTGGAAAGCCCTGCCAAGGGGCTGCGCGGGACGGGCTGCCAAGCGTTTCTTTTCGGCGGGCGGGCTGGGAAAAATCAGGCAGTTCATGCAAGGCCAATAGCGAATTTGCCCGCGAAATCCTGACAAACGAAAAAATCCTTTACATGGCCGGAAATCCTGAGTATTATATCGGATGGAAGCGCAAGGAGTACGTGCGCCGACCCCGATTGAAAAGCAATCAATAATAGGCCCCAAAACGAAGGAGGAAACGATTGTGCTTTGCACGAAATATCAGGATGATCTGCGCTGGGTGATTTATCAAATTTATCCCCGCAGTTTTATGGACAGCAACGGGGACGGCATCGGGGATTTACAGGGCATTATCCAAAAGCTGGACTATTTGAAGGCTTTGGGCATCAACGCGATCTGGCTTTGCCCCTGCTACAAAAGCCCCAATGACGATAACGGCTACGATATTTCGGATTATCGGGACATTATGGACGAATTTGGCACCATGGCGGATATGGACGCCCTGATCGGCGCCCTCCATCAGCGGGGCATGAAGCTGATTATGGATTTGGTGCCCAACCACACGTCCACCTCCCATCGCTGGTTCCAGGAATCCAGGAAGGGAAAGGATAATCCGTACAGCGATTTTTACTATTGGTTTGATGAAAAGCCCAACGACTGGGAATCCGTTTTCCGGGGCAGCGCCTGGGAATTGGATCCCGTGCGGGGCCAATACTACCTGCATTCCTTCGCCGTCAGCCAGGCGGACTTGAATTGGGATAACCCCGCCGTGGTCAAGGCCATGAAGGAAACCGTGGATTTCTGGATTGATAAAGGGGTCGACGGCTTCCGGGTGGACGTGGTGGACATGATTTCCAAGGATATCAGGGCGGGAAAAAACTGTTTTGGCCCCCGCCTTCATGAATTCATTCACGAGCTGTTTGGCCGGGAAAACGCGAAAAACCTGTTTACCGTCGGTGAAAGCTGGGTCACGGACATTGATGAAATGATCCGCCATTGCGCCGCCGGGCGGGAAGAGCTGAGCGCCCTGTTCCAGTTTGACCACATCGAATGCGGGCGGTACGATAAGTTTACGCCCAAGCCGGACACCTTAAAAACCCTTCGGGACCGTCTGCTCCATTGGCAGCGGGAAACGGAGAAACACGATCTGCTGAACACCCTGTTTACCGACAACCACGATCAGCCGCCCATGATTTCCCGCATCGCCGACGACCGGGAAAAGCGCTATGAATCCGCCACCTGCGTGGCCGCCATGGTCTATCTGCTCAAAGGGGTTCCTTTTATCTACCAGGGCCAGGAAATTGGCAGGGCCGCCGCGCACTATGACAGCATCGATTGCTTCAACGATATTGAAACCATCAATACCTACCGGGAATTCTGCCAAATCATGCCGGCGGAAGAAGCGCTGGAAAGAATCAACTTTGGCAGCCGGGACAACGCCCGCCACCCCATGGAATGGGACGGCGGAGAAAACGGCGGCTTCTCCACGGCTAAGCCCTGGATCGCCCTTCACTCCCGGTATCGGGAAATCAATGTGAAAAAGGATTTGGAAGCGGACCGTTCCGTCTATCGCTTTTATCAGGCGCTGCTGAGGCTGCGCCGGGAAAACGGCGCTTTTCTGGACGGAGACGTACAGGTCCTTTCCGCTCCCGACGATCCATTTATGATTTTCACCCGTTCCCTGAAAGGGGAAAAATGGGCGGTCATCTGCAATTTTGAAAGGGGGCGGCAAATCGCCCTGCCCTTTGCCTGTGAAAAACCGGCCTTAGCTAATCTGAACAGAGAATCCGCGGACGGGGCGTACGCGCCTTATGAATGCGCCGTTGCAAAAATCAAATTTTCTGCCGGATTCACAGCAGGATAAACCGCTGTGCGAAATGGCGGATTATTAAAAATGGATCGGGTGAATCACGGCGGGATCGATATGCTTTACGTCCTTGGAGCCGGTGCGGGCCATGACGCCCTTGAGCTCCAGGGTCATTTGCCGCAGCGCCTTGGCCACGCCCTGGCTGCCCTCCTGGGCGTAGGGGTCCATGAGCGGCCTGCCAACGCACACCAAATCAGCGCCCAGCGCCAGGGCCTTGAAGGCGTCGTAGCCGTCCGCGATGCCGCCGTCCGCCATGAGAATAAAGTCCGGCCCTACCGCCTTGCGGATATCCGGCAGCAGCATCGCCGGCGGCGCAGCCCAGCGCAGCAGGCCGTTATGGTGGCTCAAAATCACGCCCGCGCAGCCCAGCTCCCGGCAGCGCAGGGCGTCCTGCACGCTGAGGGCGCCTTTGATAAAGAACGGCAATTTTGTGGACTGGATAAAAGCCTTCAAATCATCCATGGTGGGCAGCTTCATCTGGAAACCGGCCACCAGGGAGTCGGCGTCGCCGTCCTGATCGATGGAATGCTCCACGTCCATGCCCACGCCGAAAGCGCCTAACCGCTCCGCCGCCCTGATGCGGGCAAAAACCTCCTCCTTGTCCGCGTAGGGCTTGATGATTTTGATGACGTCGGGGTTCCTGGCATAGACGGCGTCCATTTCCTCCACGCTGCCCATGCCCACCGAGCACAGCGCCCCGGCCAGCCTGGCCCCTTCCGCATAGCCCGCCATGCCGCCCTTCAGGTGGCTCAGCGCGCCGGGAACGATGGGCGTTTCAAAGGCTTTGCCAAGCACGGTTACTTGGGCGGAGGGATGCGGGGCGCCGACGATGCGCCCTTCAATCACCAGGGAATCCAGGTATCTGCGATTGATCTGAATGGAATCGCTCTTTTCATTCTTCATGCCGCTCAATCTCCCTTCGCGCCTTTTTTCCCAATTGGAAGCGGGCGCTGCCTGGCGCGGGCCTGTCCCGCTGAATAAGTGTGAAACAGCCTTGCCTGTAAGCTGCCCTTCACCCAACGATCTTGCCGGGGTTTAAAATGCCTTTGGGGTCGAAGGCGGCCTTAATGCCGGCCATCAGGCGCATTTGGGTATCGCCTACGCTTTGGCGGAGGAAGGCTTTTTTGGCGTGGCCGATGCCGTGCTCGCCGCTGACCTCGCCGCGCATTTCGCGGGCGGCGCCGTACAATTCGTTCATCACCTGGGAAACCTTTTGCTTCCATTCCGCCTCCGGCAAATCGTCCCGGCAAACGTAAATATGCAAATTGCCGTCGCCGGCGTGGCCGAAGGAGCGGATGCGTACGCCGGCCCTCCGGCCGATCTCCACCATCCGGTTCACGAAGGCGGGAATCACGTCCCTGGGCACCACCACGTCGCACTCATCCATGGTGGAGGTGGAGCCCTTGATGGCCTCCAGGAACGCGCCGCGGGCGTTCCATATGCTTTCCTTGCGCTCATCCGTATCGGCTAAAAGCACGTCCTTGGCGCCAATGGAAAGGGCCAGATCGGTCAGCGTATCCACCGCGGGCTGGAGGGCGCCGGCGCTGGGGCCGTCCAGCCGCACCAGCAAATAGGCGTTGGCGCTCATATCGGGAAATTGCTTGCCCAGGTAGGTTTCGGCGCAGGAAATGACCTCCCGCTCCATAAATTCCACCGCCGTGGGGTCGCACCCGCAGGAAAGCACCTGGGGCACGGCGCCAATGCAGGCGTCCAGATCGTCAAAGGGCATAAGCAGGGACAAATTCACCTTGGGCTCCGGCACCAGCTTCACCGTCAGCTTGGTCAAAAAGCCCAGGGTGCCTTCGCTGCCGATCATCAGGTCGATCAGGCTGTAGCCGGAAGAGGTTTTTACCGTTTTTCCGCCCAGCTGGACCACGGTGCCGTCGGCCAGCACCACCTCCATGCCCAGCACGTAATCCCGCGTGACGCCGTAGCGCACGGCCCGCATGCCGCCCGCGTTGGTCATGGCGTTGCCGCCCATGGTGGCGGTTTTTTCGCCGGGGTCCGGGGGATAAAACAAGCCGGTGCCCTCCAGCGCCTTGGGAAATTCCATCAGCAGCACGCCGGGCTCCACGGTGGCGGTCATATTCCGGGTATCCACCTCCAGCACCTTTTTCATTTTTTCGGTGGACAAAACCACGCCGCCGTGGATGGCTACGCACCCGCCGCACAGCCCAGTGCCCGCCCCGCGGGGCGTGACGGGAATCAAATGCTCGTTGCAGTATTGAAGCACCCGGCTCACGTCCTCCGTGCTCAGGGCCTGCAAAACGGCTTCCGGCATAAAATGGCCGTACTCCGTCATTTCGTCATGGTCGTAGTCGGTGGATATTTCTTCCCCGCTGAACACCCTGCCCGGCAGGAGCGCGCGGAAATAGTCCAGGTCTGCCTCCGTTACACGGTTGAAAGCGTTCATTTCTGCTCCTCCTTCAGCTGCCGGATGAGCCGCGGCAGGATTTCATACAGATCGCCCACAATGGCCACGTGGGCCACCTGGAAAATGGGCGCGTCGGGGTCCGTGTTGATGGAAACGATGTGGTCGCTGCCGTTCATGCAGGCGGTAAACTGGATGGCGCCGCTGACCCCGCAGGTGATGATGAGCCGGGGCCGCACCGTGCGGCCGGACAGGCCGATCTGGCGCTCGTTGCCGGCCCAGCCCTTTTCCACCAGGGGACGGGACACCGCCCAATCGCCGCCCAGCAGGCGCGCCAATTCCTTCACCAGCTCCAGGTCCGCTTCCTTTTGCAGCCCGCGGCCGCCCACCACCAGAATTTCCGCGTCCGAAATGCTCTTTTTGGGCGGCACGGGGGTGATGCTCACCGGCGTCACCCTGGAGGCGGCAGCGGCCTTGGGCAGGGGACGGGAAAGAATTTCGCCCGCCGCGGTCTCGCTTCTTTCCGGCGTGTTCATCACCTTATAGCGCACGGTGGCAAACTGGGGCCGGGTGTGGGTGGTGACGATCTGGGCCATAATGTTGCCGCCGAAGGCGGGGCGAATCTGCACCAGGTCCGTATTTTCCCGAAGCTCCAGCTTTGTGCAGTCCGCCGTCAGCCCGGTGTGGAAGCGGGTGGCCAGCCGGGGGGCCAGGGAACGGCCCAGGCTGGTGGCGCCTACCAGCACCACGGAGGGATGGGCAAATTGAATGTAATCCTCCACGCAGGCGGCGTAGGCGTCGGCCCGGAAGAAGGAAAGCTCCGGCGAATCGTAAACCGCCACCTGGCTTACGCCATAGTGGCGCAGCTCCTGGGCGAAGGCGTCCACCTTTTCGCCCAGCAGCACCGCTTTTACGTGAAAGCCGATGGGCGCGGCCAATTCCTTGGCCTTGCCGATCAATTCCAGGGAAACGGGGTGCAGCCGCCCGCCGCTGACCTCGGCAAACACCAGGATATCCCGCCATTTGCTCTTGTCCACGGAGTCCACCTTGGTTTCCAGCTTGATGATGGCCTTTTCCGGGCAGTTCTTGACGCAAATGCCGCACACCTTGCAGGCGGCGTTCAATTCCGGCCTGCCATCCTTCATATCAATGGCCCCGAAGGGGCAATTGGAAGCGCAGAGGCCGCAGCCGGTGCATTTTCTTTCCAAAACAGCGATTTTTGCCATGGATGCGTGCCTCCTTTAAATAAATTTCCACTTTTTCAATTGGCCGTGCAGCTTTTGGGCGCTGTCCGGGCCGGACCAGACCTCATGCTCCGTATCGTTTTCCGGCGGGAATATGCGCTCCACCTGGGTGGGGCTGCCGGAAAGGCCGTAATGGCTTTCGTCGGTGTCCAGGAAGCTGTCCAGGCCCTGGATGTGAATTTCCCGGTCCTTCACCTGCCGGGCGGTTTTTAAGGAGGGCAGCCGGGGCATAAAAATATCCTGCTCCACGGTAATCAGGCAGGGGAAGGGAATGTGCACCGTTTCAATCACGTCCTGCAATTGCTGCTCCGCGTCCACGCCGTCGCCCTTCACCGTCAGCTTGGACACCCAGGCCGCGTGGGGAATGCCCATGTGCTCGGCGATGGCGGGGCCCACCTGGGCGGTGTCGCCGTCGGTGGTTTGCCGGCCGCAGAGGATCAGGTCAAAATCCCCCACGCTTTGAATGGCTTGGCTCAGGGTGTAGCTGGTGGCCAGCACGTCCGCGCCGCCCAGCCGCCGGTCGGAAAACACGTAGCCCTCGTCCGCGCCCATCATATAGGCTTCCCGGATGATGGCCTGGGCCTGGGGCGGGCCCATGGTGCCCACCGTCACCTTGCCGCCGTGCTTTTCCTTCAGCCGCAGCGCCGTTTCCAGGGCGTACAGGTCGTAGGGGTTCATTTTGCTCATCACGCCGCTGCGCTTGAGCACGCCCGTTTTTTCGTCTACCTGCACCTTGTTGGTGGCAGGCACCTGCTTGATGCAAACAAAGATATTCATAGCATCTTTCCTTCCCATGAACTTTCGCCAACATTTTTGAGCGCGGTATAGAAGAATTATAGCACAGAAACGGGCGGATTTCCACCGTTTTTTCTATATCCGCCGAATTGACAATCCAGCCCAAGTGAAATATACTTTTATAAGCGATGAAAGGGAGGGAAACGCCCTATGAACGATTATTTGCAGGCATTCGCGCAAAATAAGCTGACGCTCATCATGAGCCTGCCGGAGAATAACCCGGCCTGGTGCCGCGCGGCGTTTGAGGCGGGGGCCGACGCGGTGAAGGTGCATATCAACGTGACCCACCGGGCCAGCGGCACCTGCTTTGGCAGGCTGGAGGAGGAGAGGAGCGCGCTGGAGGAAATGCTTTCCCGCCGGGCGGGGCCCATGGGCCTGGTGCTGGGCGGCAGCCTGGAGCAGGCGGCCCTGGACGCGGAGGCGGCCCGGACGCTGCCCTTCTCCTTCCATTCCGTGTACGCCCATCATATGCCGGCCTGGGCCCTGGGCAGCGGCACGCCTCTGATGGCGGCCTGCGACGGCGCCTATACCTTGGACGAAATCCGCGCCATGCCCGCCCTGGGGGCGGATGTGCTGGAGGCCTCCGTCATCCCCGGCGGAGAATACGGCCAGGCCCTTTCCATGCGCGATTTGCTCAAATACCGCGTAATCGCCCAGGCGGTGTCCATTCCCGTGGTGGTGCCCACCCAGCGGGCCATTCAGCCGCGGGAGGTGGAAGCGCTGCTTCGCGCCGGGGTGCGGGGGCTGATGATCGGCGCGGTGGTGACGGGAAAGGAGGAAGGGTCCATCGCCCGCGCGGTGGCCGCCTTCCGCAAAGCCATTGACGAGGTGTGAGCTGCGATGCGCATTTTGTGTTTGCCCCTTGATTCCCGCCCCTGCAACACCCAGTGGGTGCGGGAGCTTGTTGCCTGGGCGGGAAGCGAAGCGGTGCTTCCGCAGGAGGAAGAAATGGACCGCTTTTTTACCCCCGCGCCGCACGCGGCCAGCCGCGCTTTTTTGGAGCGGGAATTGCCAGGATGCGGCGCGGCGGTTATCAGCCTGGACCACTGGTGCTACGGCGGGCTGCTGGCCTCCAGGGCGGAGGACGTGAGCCCGGAGGAAGCGCTGAGCCGGGTGGAGGAGCTGAAGGAAATTCTGGCCCGGCATCCTCAGACGCCCGTTTTTATGAGCAGCGTTATCACCCGTTCCTCCATTTCCACCCTGTCCCAGGATGATTTGGACGTGTACCGCGCCATGACGGATTATTCCTTTTACACCGGCCGCTATGCCCAGGAGGGCCGGGAGGAGGACGCCCGCCTGGCGGAGGCGGCCCGGAAAAGGATACCGGAAGCGGTGCTGGGCAAGGTCATGCGGGTGCGGGCGCGCAATCTGCGCGTGAACCTGGCCGCGGTGGACCTGGCCGCGGAGGGCCGGGTACGGGCCCTGAGCCTTTTGCAGGAGGATACCCAGGTGTACGGCCTGCCCCGGAAGGACCAGGCGGAGATTGCGCGGCGCCTGGCGAAGACCGGCGCGAAGAACGTGTTTTTGCGCAACGGGGCCGACGAGGGCGGAACCCTATCCGCCGCCGAAGCCCTGAGCATGGGCCGGGAAAGCCTTCCGGCGGAGCTTTGTTTCCTGGGCGATAGCGGCTTTACCGCCCTGTACGAGGACCGGCCCTTTGCCCAGAACGTGGAAAACGCCTGCCTGGAAATTGGCATCCGGCCCCAGGCGGGCAGCGAAAACGTGCTTTTCGTGTGCTGTCCGCCGGATGGAAAGCAAAAGGAGGCCGGGCAGGAGCGGGAGGACCCCGCCATCGCCGCTTATGGCGCGGCCATTGAAAAAAAGGTCCGGGAGGGCCGCCGGGTGTACGTGCTGGACGTGATCGGGGCCAACGGCGGCAGCCTGGCCCTGCTTCGGTGCTTGAGCTGCCCGGAAAAGCTGTGGGGCTATTCCGCCTGGAACACCGCCTCCAATTCCTTAGGCACGCTGCTGGCCCAAATGGTTTCGGACAGCATTCGGGGCAGCCGGAACGAGGCCTTCTATCAGGCCCGGCTGCTGGATGATCTTCTGTACCAAACCGTGATACGCTTTCAGCTGGCGGACCAATTGAAGGCATGGGGAGAGGACCCGTTGCGCATCCGGGACCGGAAGCGGGCGGAGGAAGCGCTCAGCCGGCTGTACCGGGAAGCGCTGCCCGCCCGGTGGCCGCTGAAAACGACGCCTCATTTCCGGGCCACCCTGCCCTGGAACCGGAGCTTTGAAGTAAAAATAAGCGAAGTGCAAACGGGAAAGGAATAACCATGCAGGATTACGATATTTTGGTGGCGGGCGCGGGGGCGTCCGGCATGTGCGCGGCCATCGCCGCGGCCAGAGAGGGAAAAAGGGTGCTGCTGGTGGAAAAGGGCGGCATGCTGGGCGGGTCCAACACCCAGTCGCTGGTGTGCCCGCTCATGGGGTTCCACGCGGGCGGCAGGCAGGCGGTGCGCGGCCTGGCCCAGGAAATTGTGGACCGGCTGGCCCGCCGGGGCGGCACCCTGGGCCACATTCCGGACCCGCTGGGCGTGACGGCTACCATTACCCCCATTGAGCCGGAAATTCTCAAGCAAGTGTATTTTGAAATGCTGCGGGAGGAAAAGAATATTACGCTCCTGCTGCACACCCTGATTACAGGGGCCGCCGTGGAGCAGGGGCGCTTGGCGCAGGTGGAAGCGGCGCACAAGGGCGGAAAGGCCCTCTTCCGGGCCGGGGTGATGATCGACGCCACCGGCGACGGCGACCTGGCGGCCCTGGCCGGGGTGCCCTGCGTGTTTGGCCGGGAAAAGGACGGCCTGGCCCAGCCCATGACCCTGGTGATAAAAATCGGCGGCGTGGAATACCCCAAAATCCGGGCGGCCATGGCGGCGCGGCCGGACCAGTTCGTGCTGAGAAAAGGGGCGCTGGAGGATTCCTATGTGGCCGTGTCCGGCTATTTTGAGGCGGTGGAGCAGGCCCGGTCGCGGGGCGAACTGACCCTGCCCCGCGATCGGGTGCTTCTGTTTCAGGGCGTTCGGGAAGGAGAAGCCATCCTGAATATGAGCCGGGTGGTGATGAAAAGGAGCACCGACGCCTGGGAGCTGACCCAGGCCGAAACGGAGGGCCGCGCCCAGGCGGACGAAATCCTTTCCTTCCTGAAAAAGAACATTGAAGGCTTTGAAAACGCCTGCCTTATGGAGACCGGCGCCATGATCGGCGTGCGGGAAAGCAGGCACATCCAGGGCCGCTACACCCTGACCGAACGGGACGTGGTTTCCGGCGCTGAATTTGAGGACGCCGTGGCCCTGTGCGCCTTCCCTATCGATATCCACGATCCCCAGGGCAAGGATTTGCACTGGACAAAAACGGATACCGCCCAATGCTGCGAGGTGCCCTACCGGGTGATGGTGCCGGAAAGCGTCGGCAATCTGCTGGTGACGGGCCGCTGCGTATCCGCCACCCATGAGGCCGCCGCCTCCGTGCGCATTACGCCCACGGCCATGGCCCTGGGCGAAGCGGCGGGCATTGCCGCGGCCCTGGCCCCATCGGGCCGGGTGGACCGGGTGGACGCGGCCGCCCTGCGGGAAAGAATTGCCCAAAGGGGCGGCGTACCGGGAAAAAAGTATATGTGATATCCTGCGAAGTTTGGAAGCACCGGCTGTGCCGGTTCGAGGAACAAACAACACAATGTTGCTTCCGCAGGGTGGATGAGGCTTTATACTATTCTTCTTCCTTCTAACAGTCGTGTTGTAAAGGATAAAAGGAAACGAGGCGGGGGCTTGTTCAGCCCCCGCCCCCCTGAACCAAAGGACTTCGTCCTCTGGACTCCAATAGCGGATGGTACTTGATGGATTGAAAAAAACGTTGTTCCCGCTGTTGCCTGGGGACACCGGGAATGCCAGGCATCACGC